>VGCB01000009.1 GCA_016870235.1 Actinomycetota bacterium
CTCGTTTGGTCGCGGAAGTCAGGATGCCTCTGACGGGGGCGGCAGAGGCACGCGTTGAAGGGAGGCCCGGTGGTCGCGGGACTCCCGCCAACAAGCTCGGGAAGGATAGCGGAGGCCGATTCCGCCTGCAACCGGGGGCGTCTCCCATGCTCGCACCCGTAGCGGATGGAGAACGAGCCGCTTACAGTGCGAACGAGGGATGGGAACAACCGATGCATTGATCGCTGCCGCGGCCGCGGCGGTCGTCCTGCTCGCGCTCGTCGCGCTGCGCGTGAGAGCACGGGCGGACCGCCGGCTGCATGCGGTGCTGGAGGCGATCGGCGAGAGCATGTCGAGCCTCGCCGACGCTCTCGCGTCCGTCGGGGCCGGCGGCGTCGCCGAGCCCGGCGAGCTCGCGGGCCCGCGCGCGATCGGCGCCACTCTCGACCTCGACGATCTCACGAACGCGATCGTCGCTTCCGCCGTCCGCCTCGCCGACATCCATGCGGCGGCGGTGCAGGTGCAGCTCGAGAGCGGCGAGATCGCGTCGCGGCGGTCGGGATCCCCGACGCCTCGGCGTCGGCGCTGGCGATCGATCCGCCGGACGCGGCCGACTGGGACGCGGCACGGCTGCAGTGGCGCCGCCACGCAGACCCGCCGGAGCCGTCGTTGGCGTCGGGCGTGGCCATCCCCATCCACGCGGCGGGCGTCCGGATCGGCACTCTCCTCGCGTTCAGCCGCGCACCCGGCCTCGCGGAGGACGTCGAGGCGGCTCTCGTCCGGCTCGCGACCGCTTCGATCGGGCCGCTGGTCAACGCGCGACGGTTCCGCGCCACGCTCGACCTCGTGCGGACGGACTCGCTCACCGGCCTCCGCAACCGGCGCGCCTACGACGAGGAGCTCGTCCAGGAGATCGAGCGCTCGCGCCGGGCCGGCACGCCGCTCACCCTGTTGATGGTCGATCTCGACGACTTCGGGCTGATCAACAAGCAGCACGGGCTCGGGATCGGCGACGACGTGCTCATCGCGTTCGCCGACGTCCTCCGCCGGACCGCGCGGACGGTCGACACCGTGTGCCGTCGCGGTGGCGAGGAGTTCGTGATCGTGCTCCCCGACACGGGCTGCCACGAGGCGCAGCAGTTCTTCAGCCGGCTCCGGCACGAGGTCGGGCTGACGGCGTTCCCCGGCACCGATCGGCTGACGTTCTCGGCCGCGGGCTGACGCAGCTTCGGCCGGACGACACACGAGCTTCGATCGACCAGAGGGCCTCCCTCCTCCTGAACGACAGCAAGCGCAACGGCAAGGACCGCGTCACGCACGACTGCTGACCCGACGAACACGCTTTCGAGGGGTGTTGCGGGAGCCGGCGCGAGGATAGGGTGTGGCGGCCATGACCACGACCACGACCGCCCTCATCGCCGTCCTCGGGCTCCTGGTCGTGCTCGGATTCGCAGCCGTGATGGTCCGGCCGCCGGGTCGCGGCGCCGACGACGAGGTCACGGACGCCCTGAACCGCATGGGCTCTCGCATGGACGAGATGGCGAACCAGCTGGGCACGGCGCTTCGCCGGGTCAGGAGCGACGGCGGCCGAGCGCAGGCGATGGCCGAGCTCGGGCACGCGGCCGACCTGGACTAGGCGCTCGCCCGGACGGTCGACGCGGCAACGTCGATTGCAGGTGTCGACGCCGCGCTCGTTCGGGTCGAGATCCCGGACGGCGAGCCGGCCGTGGCCGCGCGTGGGATGCCTGCCGACCTCGCCGAGGCGCAGCTCGTCTCCGGCCCGCCGGACGGGCGGGCCGTCCGCGCGGTGCGCCTCGCCTACCAGTACGACGCGGAAGGCGAGCCGCCCGGTGCCCTCCGCTCAGGGATCGCGGTCCCGATCCAGCACGACGGACACCTCCTCGGCTTCGTCGCCGCCTACTCGCTCGACGCGCAGCTGGACGAGACGATCGTCGTCGAGTCGCTCGAGACCGTCGCCGCCGCAGCCGCGCCCACGATCGTCGCCGTCACGCATCGCCCGCACGGGCTGCGGGAGGGCGCGTCGATGGTCGACTCCCTCACCGGGCTCAAGAACCGCACCGGCTTCAACCGCACGCTCTCGCGCGCGCTCGCCCGGGCGCAGCGGGACAACCGCTCGCTGACGCTCCTGATCCTCGACGTCGACGGCTTCCGCGCGCTCAACGCCGACTTCGGTCAGCTCGTGGGCGACGACGTCCTCCGCTGGACGGCGGCGCGAGTCCGCGAATGCCTCCGCGACGCCGACGTGGCCGCACGTATCGGCAGCGACGAGTTCGCAGTCGTCCTCCCGGACGCGATGCGCGCCGACGCCGAGGGGCTCTTCGCGCGCGTCCAGGCAATGCTCCTGAGGCAGCCGCCGGAGGCGATCCCGAGCGTGACGCTGTCGGGCGGGATCGCGGCGGCGACCGACGAGGACGACGTGCCGTCGCTGCTCCTGCGCGCGGAGGAGGGCGTCCGCCGCGCGCGGGCTGCCGGCCGCGGAACGGCCGCGTAGGCCCTCGGGATCCTTCCGTGGGGCGCGATGCTGTCGCGAGACGCTGTGGGGCGGCTCGCGCCGCCCCACGGTGAGACCACCTATCGCGACGACGCGAGGCTACGCGTCGCCCGTGCTCTCCTCCGGCTCCGTCGTGACGTCGCCGGCGGCGCCGTCGAGATCGCCGTCGAAGCCGAGACCGAGCGAGGCGAGATCGATGCCGTCGCCGTCCCCGATCTCCTCGAGCGCCGCCAGGAGCTCGGCCTCCGCCTCGCTGCCGAACACCGAGAACGGCAGCGGCTCCGTCGGCTCGACGTCGATGCCGCGGTACTTCTTGAGCCCGGTCGCGGCCGGGATCAGCTTCCCGATGATCACGTTCTCCTTGAGCCCGTGCAGACGGTCGGTCTTGCCCTCGATCGCCGCGTCCGTCAGCACCTTCGTCGTCTCCTGGAAGGAGGCGGCCGAGAGGAAGGACTCGGTTGCCAGCGAGGCCTTCGTGATCCCGAGGATCAGGGGCTCGTACGTCGCCGTCTCGCCCTTGGCGGCGGTGACGTTGTCGTTGGCGCGATCGAGCAGCACGCGGTCGACGAGCTGGCCCGGAAGGAAGTCCGTGTCGCCTGCGCTCTCCACCCGCACCTTCTTCAGCATCTGCCGCACGATCAGCTCGATGTGCTTGTCGTGGATGTCGACGCCCTGCGACCTGTACACCTTCTGCACCTCGCCGACAAGGTACAGCTCGCTCGGGGTCGACTTCTTGCCGGCGCTCGTGTGGAGCGCCAGCAGCTCCGTCGGGTTGAGCGAGCCCTCGTTCAGCGGATCGCCCGCCTCCACGACGCTCCCCGGTCGCACGAGCAGCCGGGTCCGCCGCGAGAACACGTGCTCCTTCGGCGGGAGCGGCTCACCCGCCTCGCTGAGCGCGGTCGGGACGATCGTGACCTTGATCGTGCGATCCATGTCCTCGAGCTCGATCTTCCCGGGCACCTCCGCGAGCGTCGCCGCCCCCTTCGGGTTTCGGGCCTCGAAGATCTCGACGACACGCGGGAGACCGTGCGTGATGTCGGCTCCGGCGACGCCGCCCGTGTGGAACGTCCGCATCGTCAGCTGCGTCCCCGGCTCGCCGATCGACTGCGCCGCGATGATGCCGACCGCGTCGCCGATCTCGCACATGTCGCCCGTCGCGAGGAACGTGCCGTAGCAGGCGCGGCAGACCCCGTGCTCGGCGCGGCACTTGAGCACCGTGCGGACCGGGAGCCGGACGTCGGCGGCAGCGTCCTCGAGCTGATCCACGACCTCACGGAGCCGCTTCATCGTCAGCTCCTCGCCCTTGGCGGCGAGCTGGGTCTTGCTCGGCTTGCCGTCCTTCAGCGGCTTGAATACGTCGTCGGCGAGGATGCGCCCGGCCGCCGACCGGTTCAGCTGCCCGTCGGCGACCGCCGGCAGGTCGATGTGCTCGCCCGTCCCGCAGTCGTCCTCGCGGATGATCACGTCCTGCGAGACGTCGACGAGACGCCGGGTGAGGTAGCCGGAGTCGGCCGTGCGGAGCGCCGTGTCGGCGAGGCCCTTGCGGGCGCCGTGCGTCGAGATGAAGTACTCGAGCACGGTCAGGCCCTCCATGAAGTTGGCCTTGATCGGACGCTCGATGATCTCGCCCTTCGGGTTCGCCATCAGCCCGCGCATGCCGGCGAGCTGGCGGATCTGGTTGAACGAGCCGCGGGCGCCGGAGTTGGCCATCATGAACACCGAGTTCATCTGATGGAGGTTGGCGCGCATCGCCTCGGCGACGGCGTCGGTCGCGTCCGTCCAGATCGCGACGATCCGCTCCTTCCGCTCCTCCTCGGTCATCAGGCCGCGCTCGTACTCGCGCTCGACCTTGGCGACGTCGCCCTCGTACCGCGCGAGGATCTCCTCCTTCGAGGGCGGCACGACGATGTCGTTCTTGGAGATCGTGACGCCGGCCCGCGTGGCGAACCGGAAGGCGAGGTTCTTGATCGTGTCGAGCGTCGAGGCGACGGCGTATGCGCCGTACTCGCCGACGAGCCGGTCGATCAGCGCGTCGAGCTCCCGCTTCGTCAGCGGCCGGTCGACGACGACAGGGTCGTTGAGCTGGCCGCGCACCGTCTCGCCGAGCGACCGCTGGATCTCCTGGGAGAAGATCACGCGCCCGGGCGTCGTC
This sequence comes from Actinomycetota bacterium, assembly GCA_016870235.1. The sequence goes on from VGCB01000009.1 coordinate 4,644, forward strand.
AGCTGCAGCTCCGCCCCGTTGCGGTACACGATCGGCTCCTGCAGCTCGACCTGGTCCGCCTCGAGCGCGAACTCGACCTCCTCCTCGGACTGGAACCGCTTCAGCCCCTTCTTGCCGAGCGACTTCGCGAGCTCCTCGGCGGTCGTCTCCGCGAGGTCGTGCTCGCAGAAGGTAAGGAAGTACGAGCCCAGCACCATGTCCTGCGTCGGCGTCGCGAGCGGCCGTCCGTGCGCCGGCGAGAGGATGTTGTTCGAGGACAGCATCAGGATCCGGGCCTCGGCCTGCGCCTCGGCCGACAGCGGCACATGGACGGCCATCTGGTCGCCGTCGAAGTCGGCGTTGAACGCGTGGCAGACGAGCGGGTGCACCTGGATCGCCTTGCCCTCGACGAGCACCGGCTCGAACGCCTGGATGCCGAGGCGGTGGAGCGTCGGGGCGCGGTTCAGGAGCACGGGGTGCTCGGCGATGACCTCCTCGAGCACGTCCCAGACCTCCGGGACCATCGACTCGACGTGCTTCTTCGCCGCCTTGATGTTCTGGACCGACTTCCGCTCGACGAGCCGGCACATGATGAACGGCTTGAAGAGCTCGAGCGCCATCAGCTTCGGTAGGCCGCACTGGTGCAGCTTGAGCTGCGGGCCGGCGACGATCACCGAGCGCCCGGAGTAGTCGACGCGCTTGCCGAGCAGGTTCTGCCGGAAGCGGCCCTGCTTGCCCTTCAGCATGTCGGACAGCGACTTCAGCGGCCGGTTGCCCGGGCCGGTGACCGCACGACCGCGACGGCCGTTGTCGAAGAGCGCGTCGACGGCCTCCTGCAGCATCCGCTTCTCGTTGTTGACGATGATCTCGGGCGCGCCGAGGTCGAGCAGGCGCTTGAGGCGGTTGTTGCGGTTGATCACGCGCCGGTAGAGGTCGTTGAGGTCGCTCGTGGCGAAACGGCCGCCATCGAGCTGCACCATCGGGCGGAGCTCCGGCGGGATCACGGGGATCGCCTCCAGGATCATCCACTCGGGCCGATTCTCCGACTTGATGAACGCCTCGACGACCTTGAGCCGCTTGATCGCGCGCTGCTGCTTCTGCCCCTTCGAGGTCTTGATCGTGTCGCGGAGGCTCCGCGACTCGTCCTCGAGGTCGAGGTCGCGCAGGAGATCCCTGATCGCCTCCGCGCCCATGCCGCCGCGGAAGTACTGGCCGAAGCCGTACGGCGACCCGAAGCGGTCCTTCAGCTCGCGGAAGATCTGCTCGTCGTTGACGACGAGCTTCGGCTCGAGCTCGCGGAAGAGCTTCCACGTCTCCTCGAGCCGGCGGACGCCCTCGACGGCGGCCTCGCGCGCGTCGGCACGCCGCGTCTCGATGTCCGCGTACATCTCGCGGGCCTTCCCGACCCACTGGGTGACGACGTCGAGATCGTCCTTGCGGGCGCCGGGGACGAGGCAGAGGTCGGCGGCGAGCTCGCGGAGCGCCTCCGGGCCTCCCTCGGGATCGGCCTGGTGGAGCAGGTCGGCGAGCAGGCCGTTCCCGATCTCGCGCGACCGCTCGAGGTTCTTGGCGTCGACCGACGCGACGAGCTCGGCGTCCTCGCCCGAGAGCACCGCACCGTCGACGAGCGCCTCCTCGATCCGGTGCAGCCGCTTCGTCAGGGCGCCCTTCTTGGAGCCGCTCGCCTCCCCGAGCTCTGCTCGGAGCGGGTCGAGCGCCTCGACGATCTGCTGGACGGCGGAGGCGACGAGCTCGAGCTCGCGCGGGGTCAGCTGCCGATCCGCGCGCGTCGCCGTCGAGCGCACGGCCTCGCGGATCTTCTTCGCGTCCTCGGTCGAGATCGTCGTCGCGAGCTTCGCGAAGATCCCACCCGCGAGCGAGCGCGCCTCCTCGAGCGTCGGGATCGCCTGATCCTCGGCCCAGTTCGAGAGGCCGCGGGCCCAGAACTCGTCGTCCTCGTCGAAGTTCCGCTCCTTGCCGGCCCCGAGGTAGTCGCGGCGACGCGCGAGCCGGTCCTCGAGCGCCGCGAGCTGGTCGTCGCGATCGACGTAGATCTGCTCCGACTCCGCCCGGACCTTGTCCTCGAGGTCAACCAGGTCGCCGCCGCGCTTCTCGACGTCGACGGCGGTCACGATCGAGGCGGCGAAGTAGAGCACCTTCTCGAGCTCGCGCGGGGCGATGTCGAGCAGGTACCCGATCCGGCTGGGAACGCCCTTGAAGAACCAGATGTGCGAGACCGGAGCCGCGAGATCGATGTGCCCCATCCGCTCGCGCCGCACCTTCTGTCGCGTCACCTCGACGCCGCAGCGCTCGCAGATGATGCCCTTGTAGCGCACCCGCTTGTACTTGCCGCAATAGCACTCCCAGTCCTTCGTCGGTCCGAAGATGCGCTCGCAGAAGAGCCCGTCACGCTCGGGCTTCAGGGTGCGGTAGTTGATGGTCTCGGGCTTCGTGACCTCGCCCATCGACCAGTCGCGGATCTGCTTCGGCGAAGCAAGCCCGATCCGGATCGCGTCGAAGTCGTTGATGTCGATCTGCGCCAAGGGATCTCTCCTCCGGGAAGCCCCCGCAGGGCCTCCCCACTCTGTCCCGCGTTATCTCGTCCGAAAATCAGTGAAGCTGGAGGGCCGAGCCGCGGCTCAGTCCTCCAGCTCCGCGTCTGCCATCTGGTCGATCGAGCCGAAGCCGTCTTCCTCCTCGGCCTCCTCGTCGAGATCCTTGTCGGCGGCGACGAGCAGGTCACCGCCGTCGTCGGCGAGCATCGCTCCCTCCTCGACGTCCTGCGCGGACGGCTGCTCGGCGGCGGCGCGCACGGCGGCCGGCGAGAGGTCGATCCCGAGCTCCTCCGCGGCGCGGAGCAGCTCGTCGTCCTCCTCGCGCACCTCGACCTCGCGCCCCTCGTCGGAGAGCACGTGCACGTCGAGCGCGAGCGACTGCATCTCCTTGAGCAGCACCTTGAACGACTCGGGGATCGACGGCTCGGCGATGTTCTCGCCCTTGACGATCGCCTCGTACGCCTTGACGCGGCCGATCGTGTCGTCGGACTTGATCGTCAGCATCTCCTGCAGCGTGTACGCGGCGCCGTAGGCCTCGAGCGCCCACACCTCCATCTCGCCGAACCGCTGACCACCGAACTGCGCCTTGCCGCCCAGGGGCTGCTGGGTCACGAGCGAGTAGGGGCCCGTCGAGCGCGCGTGGATCTTGTCGTCGACGAGGTGGAGGAGCTTGAGGATGTACATGTAGCCGACCGTCACCTTCTGCTCGAAGGGCGCTCCGGACTTGCCGTCGTAGAGCTGCACCTTGCCCGAGCACTTCCGCCCGGCGGGCCTCGAGGTGTCGACGTTCATCGCGATCTTCTCGCTCTGCGCCGCCCAGCTGGCGAGCGCCTCGTCGACGTCCACCTCGGTGGCGCCGTCGAAGACCGGCGTCATCACCGCCTTCGGGTTCGGGGCGTTGATCGGCGCGCGCGGGTTGACGGGCTCGCCGTCGGCGAAGGCACCGTGCGCCGCGGCCCAGCCGAGATGCGTCTCGAGGATCTGGCCGATGTTCATCCGGCTCGGCACGCCGAGCGGGTTGAGCACGACGTCGACCGCCCGACCGTCCTCGAGGAACGGCATGTCCTCCTCGGGGACGATCTTCGAGATCACGCCCTTGTTGCCGTGGCGGCCCGCGAGCTTGTCGCCCTCGGCGATCTTGCGCTTCTTCGCCACGTAGACGCGCACGAGCTCGTTGACGCCCGGGGAGAGGTCGTCGCCGGCGTCGCGCGCGAACGTCTTCACCCCGATCACCTTGCCACCCTCGCCGTGCGGGACCTTGAGCGACGTGTCGCGGACCTCCCGCGCCTTCTCCTTGAAGATCGCGCGGATCAGCTTCTCCTCCGCCGTCAGCTCGGTCTCGCCCTTCGGCGTCACCTTGCCGACGAGGAGATCGCCGGACCCGACCTCGGCGCCGATCCGCACGACGCCGCGCTCGTCGAGGTTCGCGAGCGACTCCTCCGAGCGGTTCGGGATGTCGCGCGTGATCTCCTCGTCGCCGAGCTTCGTCGACCGCGCGTCGATCTCGTACTCGTGGATGTGGATCGAGCTCAGCACGTCGTCCTTGACGAGACGCTCGGAGAGCACGATCGCGTCCTCGAAGTTGAAGCCCTCGAACGGCATGAACGCGACCAGCAGGTTGGCGCCGAGCGCGAGCTCGCCGCCGTCCGTGGACGACCCGTCGGCGAGGACGTCGCCCTTCGTCACCTTGTCGCCGAGCTTCACGAGCGGCTTCTGGTGGATGAGCGTGCCCTGGTTCGAGCGCATGAACTTCGTCAGCGCGTACTCGTCGCGCGTGCCGCGGCCCTCGACGACGATCCGCTCGGCGTCGACGTCGACCACGTTGCCGTCGTTCCGTGCGATGACGACGTCGCCCGTGTCGACCGCGGCCCGGTACTCGAGGCCGGTGCCGACGAGCGGCGCCTGCGGGATCATCAGCGGCACGGCCTGCCGCTGCATGTTCGCGCCCATCAGCGCGCGGTTCGCGTCGTTGTGCTCGAGGAACGGGATCAGCGCGGTCGCGACCGACACGATCTGCGCCGGCGAGACGTCCATGTAGTGGACGTCCTCGGGGCGGACGGCGACGGCCTCGCCCTCCTTCGACCGGCAGAGCACCTGATCGTGGAGGAACTTGCCCGACTTCGCGTCGACCGGCTCGGACGCCTGGGCGATCGTGAAGAGGGCCTCCTCCGCCGCATCGAGGTACACGATCTCGTCGGAGACCTTGCCGCCCTTGACGACCCGGTACGGCGTCTGGATGAAGCCGAACTCGGAGACCGTGGCGTAGGACGCGAGCGAGCCGATCAGGCCGATGTTCGGGCCCTCCGGCGTCTCGATCGGGCACATCCGCCCGTAGTGGGTCGGGTGCACGTCGCGCACCTCGATCGGCGCCCGCTCTCGGGTCAGCCCGCCGGCGCCGAGCGCCGAGAGGCGGCGCCGGTGCGTGAGGCCGGCGAGCGAGTTCGTCTGATCCATGAACTGCGACAGCTGCGAGGAGCCGAAGAACTCCTTCAGCGCCGCCACGACCGGACGGATGTTGATGATCGTCTGCGGCGTGATCGTGTCGACGTCCTCGGTCGTCATCCGCTCGCGGACGACGCGCTCCATCCGGTAGAGGCCGACCCGGAACGCCTCCTGGATCAGCTCGCCCGTCGTGCGGAGGCGCCGGTTCCCGAAGTGCTCGTACTCGTCGAGCTCCGTCCGGATCGGCTCCCGCCCGAGCGAGGCGGCGTCGGCGGCGTAGTCCTTCGAGTCCTCCGGCACGCCGAGCTTGCCGGGGAGGTCGACGAGCCGCCGCACGAGCGCGAGGATGTCCTCGGTCGTGAGCACGCGGACGTCCTCGGGCACCTGGACGCCGAGGCGCTGGTTCAGCTTATACCGGCCGACCTTCGTCAGGTCGAACCGCTTGGGGTCGAAGAAGAGCGCGCGCAGCAGGTTGCGCGCGTTGTCGAGCGTCGGCGGCTCGCCGGGTCGCTGCTTCTTGAACACCTCGATCAGGGCCTCCTCCTCGCGCGTCGAGGGGTCCTTGTCGAGCGTGTTCTGGACGTACGGCCGCGCCGGCTCGTCGAAGAGCGCGAGGATCGCCTCGTTCGACGAGGTGTCGAGCCGGAAACCGGACGTCGGGTCCTCCGCCGGCAGCGCGCGGAGCAGCGTCGTGATCGGCAGCTTGCGCTTGCGGTCGATGCGGGCGTACGCCACGCCCTTCTTGTCGATCTCGAGCTCGAGCCAGGAGCCGCGCGACGGCATCAGGTTCGCCGTCAGCACCTGCTTCGTCGGGTCCTTCGGCTCCATCAGGTAGGCGCCCGGCGACCGCACGAGCTGCGTCACGATCACGCGCTCGGTGCCGTTGATGATGAACGTGCCGTGCTCGGTCATCATCGGGAAGTCGCCCATGAAGACCCGCTGCTCCCGGATCTCGCCCGTCTCCGTGTTGACGAACCGGACGGTCATCGAGAGCGGCGCCTGGTAGGTCAGGTCCTTCTCACGGCACTCCTGGATCGAGCACTGCGGCTCCCCGAACTCGTAGTCCCCGAACTCGACCGCCAGCGTGCCCGTGTAGTCCTCGATCGGCGAGATGTCGTCGATCGTCTCGCGGAGCCCCTCGGACAGGAACCACCCGAAGGAGGCCTTCTGGATGTCGATCAGGTTGGGGAGGTCGAGGACGTGCTTCAGGCGCGAGAAGTTCTTGCGCGCGCGCGGCGCGACAGCGGTGCTGCTCAAATACAGCCTCCCTTAGAAACGGCGTGCAGGTGCGACAGGCAGGGTCGAATAGAGCGTTCGCTCGGCGGAACCTCGGACTATAGCGAAAGGGTCGTGCTGTGCAAGCTCGGCCTGGTCGTTCCCGCTGTGTTGTTTGCCGCAGGCTCGCGCGTCTGGTGGGTTGAGGGACCGACGTACCAGACGCGCGAGCCTGCGGATCCTGAAGCCGGGCTGTGTTCATTGCCGAGCTCTCTCGCGTCTGCTGTGTGTGGGACGGGAGGTAGCAGACGCGAGAGAGCTCGGATCCTGAAGCCGGGAACCTCCGGTTCCGTGGGACCCCTCCCTTGCGATCGAGCCTGGCACCGTGCTCCCCGCTTCTCCGCGTCTGGCTTCAGCCAGACGCGTCTGTAGGAACACGGCAGTCTGCACGGGATCGAGCTTCGGTGCTCTGATCTCCGTGGTGATCTACGGCGTCCGTGGTTTCGCGTCTGGCTGAAGCCAGACGCGGAAGCGGCGAGGTGCAGGATCCGAGTGCAGGAGGGGTTCCCTAGGGGAACTTCGTTCCCCTGGCTTCAGGAAACGAATCGTTTGATTCGAACCCCCGCCCTACAACAGTGGGGCCGTGTTGTCGCACGTCTGGTATGTCGGTCCCTCATCCACCAGACGCGCGACAACACGGCCAGGCACGTGACTACTTCAGGCTGACGCTCGCGCCGGCCTCTTCGAGCTCCGCCTTGAGCTTGTCGGCGTCGTCCTTCGTGAGGCCCTCCTTGATCGTGCCGGGGGCGCTGTCCACGAGATCCTTCGCCTCCTTGAGACCGAGGCCGGTCGCCGCGCGGACGACCTTGATCACGGCGATCTTCTGGCCGCCGGCGTTGTCCAGCACCACGTCGAAGGAGTCCTTCTCCTCCTCGGCGGCGGCCCCGTCTCCCCCACCGGGCGCGGCGACCGCGGCGACGGCGACGGGAGCGGCGGCGGTAATGCCCCACTCGTCCTCGATCTTCTTCTTGAGCTCGACCAGCTCGAGGACGGTCATCGTCCCGAGCTGCTCGAACACGGTGTCGACTGCGGACACGTTGCTTCCTCCTGGGTTCACTCGTCTGTGGTCTCGGGCGCCGGCTCCTCGGCCGGCGCGGTGTCGTCGGTCGCCTCGGCGGCCGGGGCATCCTCGGACGCCTCCGCCGCCGGTGCCTCCTCGGAGGCCTCGGCAGGAGCATCCTGCTCCTCCGGGGCGGCGGGCTCAGCCGCCGTCTCCTCGGACGCCGGGGCAGCGGCCGCTGCCGCGGTCGTGTCGCCGCCCTGCCGGAGCTGCTCGATCCGGGCCTCGACCAGGCCGAAGAGATCTTGCAGCGGGGCGTTCAGCAGCCCGACGAGCTGGTTCAGCGGCGCCAGGATGACGCCGATCACCTGCCCCTTGACGACGTCGAGCGGCGGCAGCTTCGCCAGCTCCTCGACGTCGGCGGCGGTCATCGTCCTCCCGGACAGCACCCCGCCGCGCAGCTCGAGGATCTTCGTCTCCTTCGCCGTGTCGGCCAGCGTCTTCGCGACCGCGACGGGATCCCCCTCCGACCGCACGAAGGCGATCGCCGTCGGGCCCTGGAGCAGCGCGAGGAGCCCGTCGGCCCCGGCCGCCTCGGCGGCGCGGCGGCCGAGCGTGTTCTTCACCACCGTGAAGGACGCGCCCTGCTCGCGGAGCTTGGCCCTGACGCCGACGAGCTGGCTGTTCGTGAGGCCGCGGTAGTCGGCGACGATCAGCGAGTCGCTCGACCGCAGCCGCTCGGCCAGCTCGGCGACGACCCGTTCCTTCTCCGTCTTCTGCACGTGTTCACCTCCCTTCGAAGCACTCGAGCCCGCACGCTGGCGGGCTCGGAGGTGGACACGGGCGCAGCCCGCTCGACCCACGAGGCCGCCTCGGCCGGACCTCTGCCCCGGTTCGGGGCTGCCGGCTGTCTCTGGCGACGGGCGTGTCGTCGGATCTCACCCCGGGCCGCGCGAACGGCCCGGAAGCGTCATGCCGTGGCGGCCCCCTCGAGGTCGCTCGCGATGTCGCGCGTGCGCGCCGGATCGACGTGGATCCCCGGGCCCATCGTGGAGGTCAGCGTGATCCCCTTGATGTAGCGGCCCTTGGCCGCAGCCGGCTTCGCGCGGATGATCTCCTCGACGAGCGCGGCGTAGTTCTCGGCGAGGCGCCGGTCGTCGAAGCTCTTCTTCCCGATCGGGACGTGGACGTTCGCGCCGCGATCGGTCCGGTACTCGAGCTTGCCGGCCTTCGCGTCCGAGACCGCCTTGCCGACGTCGAACGTGACCGTGCCCGTCTTCGGGTTCGGCATCAGCCCCCGCGGGCCGAGGATCCGTCCGAGCCGGCCGACGACGCCCATCTGGTCGGGGGTCGCGATCGCGACGTCGAAGTCCGTGAAGCCGCCCTCGATGCGCGTGGCGAGATCGGCCGAGCCGACGACGTCCGCGCCCGCCTCCTCCGCCTCGCGTGCCTTGTCGCCCTCCGCAAACACCGCCACGCGCATCTCGCGGCCGGTGCCGTGCGGGAGCATGATCGTCCCGCGGAGCTGCTCGTCGGCATGACGGACGTTGAGGCCGAGGGTGAAGTGCACCTCGACCGTCTCGTCGAACTTCGCGGTCTGCAGGCCCTTGAGCGTGCGGATCGCCTCGACCGGCGAGTAGAGCCGCTCGCGGTCGACCGTCTGCCGCGCGGTCGCGTAGGCCTTCCCGTGCTTCGCCATCAGGCGTCCACCTCCACGCCCATGCTGCGCGCCGTCCCGGCGATCACCTTCATCGCCTGCTCGACGTCGTTCGCGTTCAGGTCCGGCATCTTCGTCTCGGCGATCGAGCGCAGCTGCGCCTGCGAGAGCTTCCCGACCTTGTTGCGGTTCGGCTCGGCGGAGCCCGACGCGAGGTTGAGCGCCTCCTTGATGAGGACGGCCGCAGGCGGCGTCTTCGTGATGAAGGTGAACGACCGATCCTCGTAGACCGTGATCTCGACCGGCGTGATCCGGCCATTCTCGGCGGCGGTCTGGGCGTTGAACGCCTTCGTGAACTCGACGATGTTGACGCCGTGCTGACCGAGCGCCGGTCCCACGGGCGGGGCCGGGTTCGCCTGCCCGCCGGGGATCTGGAGCTTGATGACGGTGATGACCTTCTTTGCCATTGCGTGAGTACCTGCGGGGCTCGCGGCCCCTCCTCCCGTCTCGAGTGGTTGCCGCCTAGTCGATCTTCTTGACCTGGTCGAAGCCGAGCTCGACCGGGACCTGGCGCTCGAAGATGTCGACGAGCACCTTCAGCTTCTGCTGGTCGGGGTTGACGTCGACGATCTCGCCGTCGAAGTCGGAGAGCGGCCCGGACGTGACCTTGACGGACTCGCCGAGCGAGAACTCGACCTGCGCCTTGGGGGCGGGCCCGCCGGCAGCGGCGCCCGAGTGGAGGATCCGGTCGACCTCACCCTGCGCGAGCGGCACCGGCTTCGCGCCGGCGCCGACGAACGCCGTCACACCGGGCGTGCCCTTGACGACCGTCCACGCCTCGTCCGAGAGATCCATGTTGACGAGGACGTAGCCCGGGAGCACGCGCTTCTCGGTCTGGACCTTCTGCCCGTCCTTCGTCTCGATCACCTGCTCGGTCGGGACGACGACCCGCCGGAACCGGTGGGCCTGGTTCATCGAGAGGATCCGATGCTCGAGGTTCTGCTTGACCTTGTTCTCGTGCCCGGAATAGGTGTTGATGACGTACCACTGGAACATCGAAAGACTCCGTCAGGTGCTCTGGCTCAGGTGTTGAGGAAGACGTCGCGGACGAGGGGCTTCAAGCCGAGGTCGGCAAGGTAGAGGAAGAGACCGACGACGGCGCAGGCGATGATGACGACGACCGTGCCCTGCACGACCTGCGCCCGGTTCGGCCACTCGACCTTCTTGAGCTCCGCGATCGACTCGTGGACGAAGGCGAACCGCCGCCGGCTGCGGCCGTGGTCGACGACCGCGCCGCCGCCTCCACCCGCTCCCGCGCCGCCTGCGGCGGGCACGAG
>VGCB01000010.1 GCA_016870235.1 Actinomycetota bacterium
ACCAGCTCGCGCAGACGGTCACCGGCCGGGGCGCCGTCGCCGGCGGGATCAGCCTCGTCTGTCAGGGGCTCGCCGACCTGCGCACCGCCTACACGCAGGCGCGCGCGATGGCAGGCCTGGCAGCGGCCGGGACGGTCATCAGCCTCGAGGACCTGACGCCGGTCCGCTACCTGCTCCTCACGGCCGACGAGACGGCCCGCGCGCTCGTCGACCCGCGCATCGCCGCGATGCTCGCCGACGACGCAGCGCGCGAGGGAGCGCTCGCCCGCACGCTGCTCGCCTTCCTCGAGGCCGATCTGTCGGCGACCGCGGCGGCCGCCGTCCTCTACGTCCACCCGAACACGGTGCACTACCGGCTGGGGCGGGTGGCGGACGCCTGCGGTCGTGATCCGCGGCACGTCTCCGACCTCCTCGATCTCGTCGCGGCGATCCGGCTGCTCGACCTCGTGCCCGAGCCGCTCGGGGTCGCGGCGGCTTCGGTCGAGGGGACCCGCCGGGACAGGCCGCAGCCACGGAGGAGCCGGGAGGGACGGCCCGCGTGACGCGCACGGAGTTCTCGATCTTCGTCGAGGAGGCGCTGGCACTGGCCGGCCCGATCTCGGTTCGGGCGATGTTCGGCGGCTACGGCGTCTACCTGGACGACGCGATGTTCGGTCTCATCGCCGACGACGTCCTCTATCTCAAGGTCGACGGCGAGAACCGCGACGCGTTCGTCGCCGCGGGTCTCGAGCCCTTCGTCTACGCGGGGAAGCACCGGCCGATGGAGATGTCGTACCACCGCGCCCCGGAGCCCCTGGAGGACTGGGATCGACTCGCGCCCTGGGTCGACGGCGCGATCGCGGCCGCCCGTCGCGCGAGGGCCGCGCGCCGCCCGCGGAGGCCGCGCTCGTCGGGATCATCCAACTCGGCCGATTGTCTCGCTCGCCGCTCAGGGTGGGGCTTCGCCCCCTCCGACCGCCCTCGCACGCTCGACCCGACGCGCTCCTGACCCTGGCGCGATACGGTGACGGCGATGAAGATCGCGGTCGTCGGCGCAGGCGCCATGGGCTCCGTGTATGCGGCGATCCTGGGCGACGCGGGGAACGAGGTCTGGGCGGTCGACACCTGGGCCGAGCACGTGGACGCGATCCGCCGGGACGGGCTCACGGTCGAGGGCGCGAGCGGCGCGCGAACCGTCCGCATCGGCGCGACCACCGACCCGACCGAGGTCGGCGTGTGCGACCTGATCGTGATCTCGACGAAGGCGATGCACGTCGACGCGGCGGCCGAGTCCGCGCTGCCGCTCGTCGGTCCCGACACCGTCGTCCTGCCGATCCAGAACGGCCTCGGCAGCGCCGACCGGATCGCCGCGTGCCTTGGCGAAGAGCGGGTCGCGATCGGCGTCGTCGGCGGGTTCGGCGCCTCGATCGTCGGGCCGGGGCACGCGCACCACAACGGGTGGGAGCTCGTGCGGCTCGGCGAGCGCCACGGCCCGGTGACCGAGCGGATCCGCCGGATCGCGCAGGTCTGGGAGGACGCGGGCTTCCGTGTCCAGGTCTACGACGACGTCGACCAGCTCGTCTGGGAGAAGCTCGTCTGCAACGTCTGCTTCAGCGGCACGTGCACGGTGCTCGAGTGGCCGATCCGGGCGGTTCTCGAGAACGAGGCCTCCTGGCGGGTTGCCTCGTCATGCGCGACCGAGGCGTACGAGGTCGCCCGAGCGCGCGGGATCGCGCTCTCGTTCGACGACCCGGTGGCGTACGTCCGCGCCTTCGGCGAGAAGATCCCGGACGCGCGTCCGTCGATGCTGCTCGACTTCCTGGCCGGGCGCCCGTGCGAGATCGACGTGATCAACGGCGCCATCCCTCCGGCCGCGCGCGAGGCTGGGCTGACCGCGCCGGTGAACGAGGTCGTGACCGCGCTCGTCGAGGCCAAGAGCCCGGGCCCGTAGGCACCGGCCCGCTTGACATCCGCGGTTGCGGCGCCTACGGTCGCGGCGTGAGCGAGCTCATCGCGGGGCGCGCCAGCTGCTACTCGAGCGGGATCGCCGGCCGCGCGATCGTGCAGATCCGCGACCAGCATCTCGTCACGGACGATCCCGCTCAGCCCGCGACGTACTACAGAGGCCCGGGCGAGGCGCCGGGGTCACTCGAGCTCTTCCTCTCGGGCATCGTCAGCTGCGCGGTGCTGATGCTCGAGCGCATCGCGCGCGCGGACGGGATCGCACTTGGCCCGCTGAAGGCGGAGATGGCGGCGATGCGCGACCCGACCTCGACGAAGCAGCCGCCGGTGCTCGACAGCGCCCACCTCACGTTCGTCTTCCAGGGGCTGACGGACGAGGAGGCGGGCGCCCTCGTCGAGCGCTTCACGCACGGGTGACCGCTCTACGGCTCGGTCGCGGTCGCGACCCCCGGCACGATCGTGGATTTCCGGATCGAGCGCTGAGCCACGGCGCGGGTGCCGTTCCCGTCAGCCGGAGAGCATGCCGCTGACGAGCGCGCGCCAGGTCAGCGGCCCGACGACGCCGTCCGACCTGATCCCGACCGCGGTCTGGAAGCCGCGGACCCAGGCATCCGTGCGCGGGCCGAAGACGCCGTCGATCACCACCGGCGGCCCCTCGCCGTCGGACTGGTCGTGGAACGTGATCACCTCCTGAACGCCCTTGACCGCGCTGCCGCGGCTCCCGCGCTTGACCTGCCGGACCAGCTTCGGCCAGGTCGACGGGCCGACGACACCGTCGTCGACGAGACCGGCCGAGCGCTGGAAGGACTTGACCGCCGCCTCCGTCGCCGGCCCGAACACTCCGTCGACGACGACGATGCGATGGCGCGAGCGCAGAAGATGCTGCAGCGTTCGCACGGGGAAGACGGCGTCGCCTCGACGGACGACAGGCCAGGGTTGGATCGGGTCGGGAGGCATGGAGGGCTCCTCTCGCACGCGCTCCGACCGCCCGGCCGGCGGCCGGATAGGTTGGCCCGGACGATAACGCCCGCGCGCGCGACGAGACAAGTCGGGGCGGGCTGACTTCCTCGGGTTCTGCGCTGTCGAGCGCCGCGTGCCGAACCGGCGATGCGTGAGATCGTCGCTAGAAGATGGCGATTCCTGCAAAAGGGACTCCTCACTTCCTCGGCTTTTTCGCCGTCTTGCAGACAATTCGCTCCCTCGGCGGCGATCACGCGCTGAGGCATTCTGCCCGCGTGACGCCTCCAGATGCTGCGGTGGTGATGCCTCGGTGACGGCTGGTTTCGGGCCCCAGTTCCATGGTCCCGGATCGCGCTCGTGCCGGTGACGCAGGCGACCGTCCGACGCTTGCCTCACCAGAACACGGGATCGAACATACGCGGAGTGGATCACCCAGAAGGGTGACGCAGCGTTGTCACGGGCGAACTACGGTTGCCGCGCCTCGAGGCGACAGGGGGAGGCCTTTCATGTGCCGCCGAGGGTGTCTCGTTCTCCGAGAGAGGTGACGGTCAGCTCGAGGTCGGCCACGTCTCGTCAAGTGGATGTCATGAGCGGCCAGTTCTGGCCGGGTCGTGATCGATGATCGCGGTGTTCCCTGACGAGGAGGTGGCTGGTGCTGTTCGCGGCGGTCGATATCCACAAGCATCTGTTCCAGGCGGTGATCCTGGATCCGGTTTCGGGCGAGGTCGAGGAGGCACGATTCCCGGCGACGCGTGAGCGGTTGCGCGGCTGGGCGGAAGAGCTGCTCGATCGTGAGGTCGTGGTCGCGGTCGAGGCGACAACGGGGTGGCGCTGGGTCGTGCGCGAACTGCAAGCGCTCGGGCTTGATGTGCGGCTTGCCGATCCCGGTCAGGCGAAGGCGCTTCAGGGTCGGCGTCGGCGTGCGAAGACGGACCGGCTTGACGCACGGTGGTTGGCGCTTCTGTTGTCGCGCGCGATGCTGCCCGAGGCGTGGATCCCGCCGGAGGACATTCAGCAGCTTCGGGATCTGACACGGTTGCGCAAGACGCTGATCGAGGAGCGGACGCGATGGGCGCAGCGGCTGCACGCCTTTCTCCTGCATGAGGGTTGGCCCTGTTCGCGCTCGCGGCTGCTGACGAAGGCTGGGCGCGCCTGGGTGCGCGCGTTGCAGCTTGGTCCGCACGGCGGTGCGCAGCGGGAGCGGTTGCTTCGCCGGATCGAGTCGCTGGACACCGAGATCGCCGACATCGATCGGGAACTCCGGGTCTTCGCCCGAGCGGATAGCCGCTGTCGGGCGCTAGAACAGTTGTACGGGATCGGCCCGATCTTGGCCGTCATTCTTGTCGCCGAGATCGGTGACGTGCTTCGCTTCCGTCGTGCTGCCCAGGTCGTGCGGCTTGCCGGACTCGACCCAGTCGTCACCGAGCCGGCCGACTCGCGCCGGCGTGGGCATCTCGCGAAGGCGGGCTCGCCGCACCTGCGCTGGGCGTTGGTCGAGGCCGCGATCCACGCCCGCCGTGTCAACCACCTCGACTACGAGCTGCACCGACAGGTCGCCCAGCGTGCAGGAGCGACACCCGCGCGCTTGACCGCCGCGCGCAAGATCGGTCGCCGTGCCTTCCACGTCCTTCGCGAGCTCGAGCTCGCCAACGCCGCCTGACACCCACCAAACGGGGTCTCAGCCAGGTTGGCGGCGTGCTCCCTCGATACACCCGATGACGCCACCGGCGATCTCCGCAAGTGGAACGAGCCGCCGCCGACGCGAGCCCAACAGCATCCTGCGCCGCCCCAGGGGACGAGCGCCCAGATAGGTACGGCCCGCAGCCCATGGCATCGACAGCACCATCGCGCGAGAGGAGCCCCCCACCACAAGCAGACGCGTTCAGATAGGTGTACGAGGGTGAGCGTGTCATCCTCGTATGACGTCTATGCGGCTGCTGCGATCGCGATCGCCTCCTCGTGCTCGTTGGCGGGTGTGGCGAGTGCCTTGCTGATCGATTCGGAGCTCATGTAGCGACGGGCGACGGCCCATTCGTCGTGTTGTTCGGCGAGGACGGCGCCGACGAGGCGGATGATCGCGTTGCGGTTGGGGAAGATCCCGACGACGTCGGTGCGGCGGCGGATCTCCTTGTTCAAGCGTTCGAGGCTGTTGTTCGACCAGATCTGGCGCCAGTGCTCTGTGGGGTAGCCGGTGAACGCCAAGAGGTCGGGTCCGGCCTCATCGAGCATCAAGGCTGCGTCGGGGAAACGTTGCTCGAGCTGATCGACGACCCGGCGGTGCTGCTCGTGAACGGTGATCGCGTCGGGTTGCGCGAACGTGGTGCGGACGATCGTGGCGACGAAGTCCTGCGCGGCCTTCGGCACCTTCGTCAGCAGGTTCCGCATGAAATGTGTTCGGCAACGCTGCCAGGAACAGCCGGGCAAGGTCGCCTTGACAGCGTCGACCAGGCCGGGGTGCGCGTCCGAGCTGACCAACCTGACACCCGTGAGGCCGCGGGCGACCAGCGAGCGCAGGAAGGCGCGCCAACCTCGACACCTGGCTCTTCGACATCCGCTCGAC
The DNA here is from genome assembly GCA_016870235.1 of Actinomycetota bacterium. The sequence goes on from VGCB01000010.1 coordinate 5,462, forward strand.
CCCAAGCTGCTGCACCAGCTTCTCAACCCGACGTGTGGAAACGCCGGCGAGGTAGGCGTCCGCGATCACGCTCACGAACGCCTGCTCCGCCCGACGGCGCGGCGTCAACAGCCAGTCAGGGAAGTACGAGCCCTCCCGCAGCTTCGGCACGGAGAGCTCGATCGTGCCCACCCGCGTGTCCCACTCGCGCTCCCGATACCCGTTACGCCGGTTCACCCGCTCCGGCGAGCGCTCCCCGTACCCGGCCCCACAGACGCTGTCGGCGTCCGCGCTCATCAGCGCCTCAGCGAACTCCTTTACCATCGCCCGCAACAAGTCCGGGTGCGCCTGCTCAAGCTGCTTGCACAACCAGGCATGAGCGTTCATCGTGCTCTCAACCACCGTGTCCTCCATTCGTGTGTCTTCGCTGGACAACACGAGGATGACACGGTGGTCAGCTACCAACCGGACCCGCGGCCGTCGCTCCGCACTCGCCTACGGCTCGCGCTCCGCGACAGCCGCGGAAACCCCACTCACCCCACTCGTACACCACTCCCGGGGACGCTACTTGGCCTTGCGACGGCGCACGGACACCGGATTCTGCCCGGACAACCGGCTTCCTACAAGGGGGAACCGCGGTTCTCGCGGAAATCCCCCGATCGGGGGGACGAAGCGAGGTGCGGGCGCGTCTGCTGCCGAGGGGTGCACGCCGGCGTCGCGTCGAGCTGGAACGAAGTTGGTGCGATTCGCAACAGACACGCAACTGCTTCCGCGATAGGATCTGTTCCAGAAGGGGAGGAGGCCGGTGGCCCAGGGACAGTGTCCGTTTGGGACAAGCGGAGGCGCTCGAGCCCTGCCTTTGCCTCGCCCCTGCCCCACCTCGCCGTTGCCCGCTCCGCGCCTACAGCGCGAGCCAGAAGAACCCGAGCGGCGCCAGCGTGATCGTGTACGGCTCCGGCCCGATCTCCGGGAAGAGCTGCCCGCCGAGGAGCTCGACCGGGATCCGGCCGGCGTGCGCCCCGAGCTCGAGCCTCACCGCCTGCGCGACGCGCGAGACGTTATGGACGCAGAGGACGAGGTCGTCCTCGTGCGTGCGCTCGTGCGACAGCACCGCCTGGTTGTCCGACTCGACCGGCGCGTAGGCGCCGAGACCGAAGACGGGGTGCTCCTTGCGCAGCTCGATCATGCGGCGGAGCCACCGGAGCAGCGAGCCCGTGGCCCGCAGCTGCGCCTCGACGTTGACGGCCTGGAAGCCGAAGACGGGATCGAGGTTGGCCGGCAGGTAGAGCCGTTGCGCATCCGCGACCGAGAACCCGCCGTTCCGGTCGATCGTCCACTGCATCGGCGTCCGCACCCCGTCGCGGTCGGGCAGGTAGACGTTGTCGCCCATCCCGATCTCGTCGCCGTAGTAGAGGACGGGCGACCCGGGCAGTGAGAAGAGGAGCGCGTAGAGAGCGCGGATCTCGTCGAGGTTGCCGCCGACGAGCGGGGCGAGCCGGCGCCGGATCCCGAGGTTGAGCTTCATCCGCGGGTCGGCGGCGTACTCGGCGTACATCTGCTCCCGCTCCTCGTCGGAGACGACCTCGAGCGTCAGCTCGTCGTGGTTGCGGAGGAAGAGGCCCCACTGACAGCTGTCGGGGAGGGCGGGTGTCGTCGCCAGCACGTCGAGGAGCGGTGCCGCGCTCCCGCGCGAGAGCGAGGTGAAGATCCGCGGCATCAGCGGGAAGTGGAAGGCCATGTGGCACTCGTCGCCGGCGCCGAAGTACTGGACGACGCTCTCCGGCGTCCCGTTCGCCTCCACCAGCAGGACGGCGCCGGGGTGGATCTCGTCCACCTCACGCCGGATGCGACGCAGGAACGCGTGCGTCTCGGGCAGGTCGTCGCACGACGTCCCCTCGCGCTCGAAGAGGTAGGGCACCGCGTCGAGACGGAAGCCGTCGAGGCCGAGGTCGAGCCAGAAGCGCAGGACGCCGAGCATCGCCTCCTGCACCTCGGGGTTGTCGTAGTTGAGGTCGGGTTGATGGCTGTAGAAGCGGTGCCAGTAGTACTGCTCGGCGACCGTGTCCCACGTCCAGTTCGACGGCTCGACGTCGACGAACACGATCCGCGCGTCCTCGTAGCGATGGACGGTGTCCGACCAGACGTACCAGTCCCGCTTCGGCGAGTCGGGCGACGAGCGGGACTCCTGGAACCACGGGTGGTCGATCGACGTGTGGTTGAGGACGAGGTCGGCGATCACCCGGATCTCACGCGCGTGCGCCAGCTCGACGAGCTCGCGGACGTCCTCGATCGTCCCGAAGTCGGGGTGCACGCCGGTGAAGTCGGCGATGTCGTAGCCGCCGTCGCGGAGCGGCGACGGGTAGAAGGGCAGAAGCCAGAGGCAGTCGATCCCGAGCCAGTCGAGGTAGTCGAGCTTCTCGATCAGCCCGCGGAAGTCGCCGATCCCGTCGCCGCCCGAGTCGTTGAAGGCACGGAGGTAGAGCTCGTAGAAGACGGCGGACCGGTACCAGGGATGCGCCGCGTCGATCACCCGCGCCGTCAGGCCTCGAAGGGGAGCTTCGCAGCGACCTTCCGCCGGCCCCCGGAGGAGTAGACGACGTCGACCGAGTCGTCTGCACGGTATGTGCCGGCGATCCCGAGCAGCATCGACGTCCACCGCCCGGCGCCGAGCCTGCCTTCGGACGCGAGCGACCGGGCGAACTCGAGCACGCCGCTGCGGACGACGTAGTCGGCGCCCTCGCGCTGCTGGACGCCGTTCACGTACACCTCGAAAGGCCGCTCGACATCGTGGGGGAGCGCTACGCGCGTTCCCGGATACGTTCCCTCCGACACGACCATAGAATGCCACCGTGGCGGGTTCATCCTGCGATCCGACAGTCGTGCCCGCCTGCGGGCCGATCACGGCCGTCCCGACCTCCCGAAGGAGCTGATCCGTTGGCCGCCGACGCCCCCGTCTCGTCCTCTCCGGCCTGGCAGCGCGGCCTCGTCGCCCGGTGGCTCGTGTCGGTCGAGCACCGGCGCATCGGCATCCTCTACCTAGGCACCGCCGGGTTCTTCCTGCTGCTCGCCGGTCTTGTCGCCGTGCTGATGCGGATCCAGCTGATCGGGCCCGACGTGGACATGATCGGCCAGCGCACCTATCTCGGGATGACGTCGTTCCACGGGATCGCGATGGTCTTCTTCTTCGCGCTCCCGCTCGTGCTCGGCCTCGCGAACGCGATCGTCCCGCTGCAGGCCGGGGCGCGTCGCGACGCCTACCCGCGGATCAACGCCGTCGCCTTCTGGGTCTTCCTCTTCGGCGGCCTCTGCGTCGCGCTCTCGCCGCTGGCCAAGGGCGGCTCGGCCGGGGCCGGCTGGACGTCGTACCCGCCCTTCTCGCTCGCGACGGGCGGCAACGGCCATGACCTCGTGCTGATGGGGCTGATCCTCGCGTCCGCGGCGGCGCTCGCCACCGTCGTCAACCTCGTCGTCACGGTCAGGCACCACGCCGCGCCGGGCATGACCTGGCACACGCTGCCGGTGTTCGCGAAGTCGCTCGTCGTCCTCGTCGCCGGCCTCCTCGTCGCTGTGCCGCTCCAGATCGCGGGCTGCGTCTTCCTCCTCCTCGCACGCGAATGGCCGAGCGCGTTCGACTTCTTCGTGACGACGGACGGCGATGCGCCCGTCCTGCGCTCCGGTTGGATCTGGCTCTTCGGCCAGCCGGTCGCGTACCTCCTACTCGTCCCGGTGCTCGGGATCGTGGCCGAGATCGCCTCGACGTTTACGCGGGGACGGTTCCGCGGCGGCCGGATCCTCGTCACCTCGCTCCTCGCCTTCACGGCGCTCGTCGTCCTCACGTGGCTGCACCACACCTACTCGACCGGCACGGGCGACAAGCCGTCGACGGTGTTGCTCGTGCTGGCGGTGCTGGCGCTCCTCCCGATCGCGGCAGCGGTGGCGGCGATCGCGCAGTCGGGCCTCCTGTCGCCGGCGACGCTCTCGGAGCCGGCTGCGCAGTTCGCGGTCGGGGCACTCGTCCTCCTCGTGCTCGGCGGTCTCTCAGGGCTTTTCCTCGCGATCTGGGGCAACGACCGCGGGCTTCGCGGCACCGCGTTCGCGACAGGTCACGCGCACTACCTCCTGTTCGGCCCGGCCCTCTTCGCGCTTCTCGGCGGGCTCGTCTACTGGTGGCCGAAGCTGTTCGGGCGGATCCTCGACCGGAAGCTCGTGGGCGGCGCGTTTGCCCTGCTGTTTTGCGGATTCGTCATCTCGTTCCTGCTGCAGTTCGTCGTCGGCGACAAGGGCGTCGCGCGGCGCGTCTCGTCGTACGAGGGCGTCGAGGGCGTCGAGGCGCTGCAGGTCGTCTCCTCGATCTTCGCGTTCGTCGCCGCGATCGGCGTACTCGCCCTCGTCGGCGCCGTCGCGATGAGCCGGCGGGCGCGACGGGCCGGCAACGACCCCTGGCAGGGAGACACGCTCGAGTGGTTCACGGCGTCGCCGCCGCCGCGCGGGAACTTCGACTCGCTGCCGCCGGTGACGAGCGATCGCCCGCTGGCGGACCTGCGGCGGACGCTCCGGGAGCAGGGTGCTCTCTGAGCTCGACACCCGTCTCGACCCGTCGCGCTCGCAGAGGCGCACCGACGCGGCTGCCGGCCCGTCGCTGCAGCTGACGATCGCCGCCGCCGCGGTGGCGACCGGTGTCATCGTCGCGAGCGCCGCGCTCGATCTCGGGACGGCGCACTGGGGGGCGACGCTCGTGGCGCTTCCGCTCCTCGTCGGCGCGGTCGTGGCCGCGTTCTTCTCCTATCGGCGGCTCCTCGCCGCGTCGTCCGCATCGCTCTCGCTGCTCGTGGCGGCGATCGCCTCCGGCGGCATCGTCGCCTGGACCGGCAGCGCCGGCTGGGCCGTCGCGCTCCACGTCTCGATGGCGGCCTGTGCGCTGGCCGGGGCGGTCGTCCTCCTCGCGCTGGCGCGGAGCGGCGAGCGTGTCCCGCTCGGAAGCCTGCGCGACCACGTGATCCTGACGAAGCCCCGGATCATGACGCTGCTGCTGCTGACGGGCGCCGCCGGGATGTTCGTCGGTGCGGGCGGCGTGCCCGACCTCGTCGATCTCGGCGTCGCCATGCTCGGCCTCGCGCTCGCGTGCGGCGGTGCCAGCGCGCTCAACCATGTGATGGACGCCGACATCGACCAGCTGATGGGCGAGCGGACGAAGGCCCGCCCGGTCGCCTCGGGGCGGATCGCGCCCGCCCGGGCGCTCGAGTTCGGTCTCGCGCTCTCGGCCGCCTCGTTCGCGCTGCTGGCCTCGAGCGTCAACGTCGTCACGGCACTCCTCGCCCTCGCCGGCAACCTCTTCTACGTCCTCGTCTACACGGGCTGGCTGAAGCGCTCGACCGACTGGAACATCGTCATCGGCGGCGCCGCCGGCGCCGTGCCGCCGCTCGTCGGCTTCGCCGCCGCGACCGGCGATCTCAGGCTCTCGGCGATCTGGCTCTTCCTGATCGTCTTCCTGTGGACGCCGCCTCACTTCTGGGCGCTGGCACTGATGATCAAGGAGCACTACTCGGCCGCCAGCATCCCGATGCTCCCCGGTACGCGCGGCGACCGCGAGACGACCCGCCAGATCCTGCTCTACACGCTGGTCATGGTCGCGTTCACGGTCGCGGTCGGGATCTGGCTCGGCTGGATCTACACCGGCACCGCCGCCGTCCTCGGGCTCGCGTTCCTCGCCCTCGCGTGGCGGCTGCGGCGTCACGCGACCCGGCGGAACGCGATGGTGCTCTTCCACTACTCGCTCGCGTACCTCGCGGTGCTGTTCGTCGCCGCCGCGCTCGACCCGGTCATCCTGTAGAGGCCTGATTGGGCCACGCCGCGCGCCAGGCGCGGCGGTGGCGGCGCCCGCTTACCCCGTATGGGTGACGTGCCCGTCCGGGACGATGCCGAAGAACGAGATGCCATGCGTATCCTCCGCCTCGTCCCCGTTTGCGTGATCGCCGTCGCGGCGATGCTCGCCCCCGGCGCTCTCGCAGTGGATGCGAAGAAGCCCGGGCCTCCCGTCAACGTCCGCGGCTTCGTGCTCAAGCCAACGGAAGAGCTCACCAACGTCTTCTCGCGCACGCCCGCCTTCACCTGGCAGCCCGTGCGTGGTGCCCTCTGCTACGAGTTCGAGCTGTCGACCAGCCAGGCCTTCAACGAGTCCTCGATCGTCTGGTCCAACGTGCGGTACGGCATCTCGAACGAGAAGCCCTGCACGCCGGTGACGGCGAACGACGTCGACACGACCGGCGCCTCGCCCGCCGACAGCACCAAGAAGGCGGCGCCGACCGACGCATCCGGCACGGGCGCTCCGGGCGCGGCATCCGCAGCGCCGGCGACGCCGGGCGAGGGAACGGTGATCGAGCCGCTGCGCGTGTCTGCGGTCTCCGTCGACGTGGCACTGCCGTGGTTCACGGGCAAGCCGTTCGCGCTCTACGCGCGTGCCCGCGCGATCACGCAGGAGGGCGAGACGGCGTGGAGCAAGCCGTTCGGCTTCAACATGCAGTGGGGCTCGACGCCGGAGCAGATCGCCGGGGCGAACGGCCTCACCGCCTGGACGCCCGTCGAGGGCGCGACCGGCTACCAGGTCATGTACCGCGGGCCGAGCTTCGTCAAGACCTTCTCGACCTCGAGCAACGTCGCCGACCAGCGCGACCTCTGGGCGTTCCACGAGGCGGACCCGGCGAGCTGGTACACGTCCGTCCAGTGGCGCGTGCGTGCCGTCCGCCGGGTCTTCGGCCAGATCCCCAACGGCCTGCCGGCGGTGAGCTACGGGCCGTGGAGCCAGACCTTCACGGCCGCCAACCCGCCCACGATCGCGCCCGGGCCGATCACGCTCCAGAAGGCCGTGTCGGACGCCGTGAGCGTGCGCGACGTGGCGCGGTCGCATCAGCTGATGCCCGGCATCACCTGGACCGGCAACGTCGGCCTCGACGGCGCCACGCACGCGTTCTTCCGGGCGTACGTCGCCACGGATGTGGACTGTGTCAACGTGGTGTTCAAGGGCGGCCTCGTGGCGAGCCCGGCATACGCGCCGCGCTCCACCGGTCCGCTCAAGCTGCCGGCATCCGCTGAAGAGATGGCGGAGGCCAGGAGCACGCTCCTCGAGGACGGGGCCGAGGGCGACACGCGCGCGGCCGACGCCTCGAAGTTCCAGACCACCGAGTCCTCGAGCGCGGGCGCTGCACCTGCCCCCGCGGGCGGATCTACCGGCGCCACGCAGGCTGTTCCGGCCGCGAAGATCGACCTGCCCGACGTCGACTTCCCGTCGACCCGGTACTACTACACCGTCGTCGGCGCCGACATGTACGTGGATGCCAAGACGAGGGCAGTCAAGTACGTCGACGCCGAGCTTCCGCAGGACACGTGCGCAGCAGGCCGCGTCCTCAGCTTCGGCAAGAAGAGCCGGGCGGTCGTGGCCGCGTCGCCCGAGCCGCTCGTCACGGGCCTGGCCCCGGACGGCACGCTCTACGAGGGCGCCGCGAAGAGCCCCGTCGTCTACTCGACCCCGCTCGTCTCCTGGCTGCCGGCGATCGGCGCGACCGCCTACGAGGTGCAGTGGTCGAAGTCGACCTACCCCTGGAAGGCGGAGGGCAAGCGGGTCACGTACGCCACCTCGGTAATCCTCGATCTCGGCCCCGGCAAGTGGTTCTATCGCATCCGCGGGCTCAACCAGGCGCAGCTCCGGAAGGCCGAGATGACCTGGTCGGTGCCGCTGCCCGTGACCGTGGCGAAGCCGACGTTCCGCCTCGTCTCGACCAGCGCCGAGGCAGGCACCACCGAGAAGAGCGGCCTGGCGGCCGCGCTCGAGGACGCGCGTCAAACGGTGTTGCGGGCGTTGCCGGCGATCGAGGCGTACCATACGGATCACGGCACGTTCAAGACGATGACGCTCGCGATGCTCCGCAAGACGTACGACAAGTCGCTGACGGACATCGCGATCAAGTCCGCGACGAAGAGCGGCTACTGCGTGCAGAGCACGAAGGGGCGGCTCGTCAACTTCACCGGGCCGAGTAGCGGCGGCACGGGCCTCCGCCTCGGCGCGTGCGGCACGAAGGGCAAGATCGTTCCGCTCGAGGTGCCGCACGGCACGGGCGATGCGGTCACCGACCTTCGCGCCGCGCTCGTCTCGATGCTCGCGTACAAGGCAGACCACGGGAGCTTCACCGGGATGACGGTCGACAAGCTCCGCGCCGACTACGACGCCGGGCTGGCCGACATCAAGCTCTCGACGAGCGCCGGCCGGGCGTGCGCGCAGCTCGGGTCGTACCGGCTGCGGACGGACGAGCTGACGCCGAAGCCGGGCAACTGCGCGTAACGGCCGACCCCGCCCGCGCGATCGACCTGCGAAGGCCCCGGAGCGATCCGGGGCCTTCGCCGTTCCTGCAGCCGGTTCGTCTACCGTGACGCCGTGAGCCCCGACCTCGCCCTCGCCCACCGCCTCGCCGACCGCGCCGACGAGATCGCGCTCGCCCGCTTCCGGGCCCGCGACCTCGTGGTCGAGACGAAGCCCGACCTGACGCCCGTGACCGACGCCGATCGCGCGGTCGAGTCGGCGCTGCGCGAGATCCTCGCCGCGGAGCGGCCGCAGGACGCCGTCCTCGGCGAGGAGTACGGCGCCTCGGAGGGCGCCCGCCGCTGGATCGTCGACCCGATCGACGGGACGCGGAACTACTCGCGCGGTATCCCCGTCTGGGCGACGCTGATCGCGCTCGAGGAGGACGGAGCCATCCGGCTCGGCGTCGTCTCCTCCCCCGCGCTCGGCCGCCGCTGGCACGCCGAGCGCGGCAGCGGCGCCTGGAGCGGCAGCGACCGGATCCGCGTCTCCTCGGTGCGGTTCGCAGACGACGCGGTGCTCTCGTTCGCGCTGGAGCAGCCCCTGCCCACGCTCGCCACGCGAGCGTGGCATGCGCGCGGCTATGGCGACTTCTGGAGCCACATGCTCGTCGCCGAAGGCGCGGTCGACGGCGCGATCGACGCGATCGGGGTCTCCGTCTGGGACCTGGCGCCGATCCAGGTGATCGTGGAGGAGGCAGGAGGGCGGTTCTCCGACTTCGCGGGCGCGTCGCGGATCGACGGCGGCACCGCGATCTCATCGAACGGCCACCTGCACCAGCTGTTGCTCGATGCGGTGCGATCAGACCGCGGTCGCTAGCGCGCCGCAGCGGCGCGCACGCTGCCCTCGTACACGCGATCGCGCCCGAGGGCGTCGAGCTCGGCCGAGAGCAGGTCCGGCCCGCTCGGTGTCCCCCCGACCGGCGGCTCGACCTCGACGCCGTCGACCGCGACCCGGGCGACCGCGTCGGAGCGGGCCCAGGCGAGGGCGACGGGCCGCCGCAGGCGCGAGCGGAGCCACGCGCCGAGGAGCTCGGCGTCGGCCCGAGGGCCGGT
>VGCB01000011.1 GCA_016870235.1 Actinomycetota bacterium
AGGCGCTCGGGGTCGTACCACGGCCGCTCGTACCAGGGCGCCATCGGGTCGAAGAACTCGAACGACTCGAACAGGAGCTCGGTGAACCCGAGCGCCTCGTAGAACGCGCGCGACCGCGCCATCTCGGCGACGCCGAACGCGACGTGGTTCACCCCCTCCGCTCGCGCGGGGCCGGGCAGCGAGCGCCAGAGACCCGTCCACTCGATCATCTCGAGCTTCGTGCCCCACGGGTCGGCGACGTAGGCGATGTCGAGCGTCACGCCCGCCGGCGGCACGTCGGCGCGCATCGGCGCCATCAGCGAAGCGCCGCCGGCCGCCACGAGCGTGTCGTGCACGCCCCGGACGTCACGCACGTGCAGGCAGATCTCGCAGACGCCGATCTCGCCCCACGCCTGCCCCTCCGGCACCGGCGGGGGCCCGTCGCCGTCGAGCACCTGCACGAGCTTGACGCGCCCTGCCCCGATCGGGGTGGCGCCGCTCGACTCGAGCATCGCGACCCGCGCCAGCGGCACCCGACCCGCATAGGGCTCGACGGCGCGCAGCTCGCCCGTCCAGTCGAAGAGCACGCGGTCGAAGCCGACGTGATCGCCGTAGAAGCGGATCGCCTCGTCGACGTCGGAGACGCCGACGCCGACGTGGTCGACCCCCGCGAACAGGCTCACGCGCGCACCCCCTCGGGCAGGAGCCCGATCCCGACGAGCGCCTCCCGGAGCTTCTCGAGGCTCGCGGGATCGGTGAGCGGCAACCGGGGCAGGCGCACGTCGCCGGTCGGCTGCCCGAGCATCCCCATCAGCACTTTGAGCTGGCTCTGGTAGGCGGCGTAGACGCCGGCCCAACCGCCTGGTACCCAGAGCTTCGGGAAGAGCTCGTCGGTGCGGCGCGCGTGCTCGGAGGCGGCCTCCGTGTTCTGACTCCAGACGTCCTCCCAGAACGCGGCGTCGCGCCGGCCCCAGAGCGAGCCGCCGCCGATGAAGCCGTCGCCGCCGTGCTCGAGCAGGAACTCGAGCCCGGCCACGCTCATGAACGGGCCGAAGACCCGAACGCGATCGACGACCCGCTTCGTCGTCTCGCGGAACTGCTCGAAGCTCGGCGTCGAGTCCTTGATCGCGACGACGTTGCCGACGTCGGCGATCCGCGAGGCGAGGTCGGGGCCGATGTCGACGCTGCAGCCATGCGGCCAGTTGTAGACCATGAGCGGCGCGTCGACCCCGTCGGAGATGTCCTGGAAGTAGCGCACCGTCTCGTCTGGGAGCGTCTTCGAGTAGGGCGGCGGCGTCGAGCCGATCCCGGCGGCACCGACCGACATCGCATGCCGGCCCAGCTCGATCGCGTCGCGCGCGGTGAGCGACGTGCAGCCGATCACGACGGGCACCCGGCCGGCGGCCGCCTCGATCGCGGTCTCGGCGACGCAGCGGCGCTCCTCCGGGGTCTGCGAGAACCACTCGCCCGTGGTGCCGTTGACGAAGATCCCGTAGATGCCCTCGCCGACGTACCACTCGACGAGCGCCCGGAGCGTCTCGTAGTCGACCTCCGCGCCGCCGGGCGCGAACGGGGTCGGGCAGGCCGGCCAGTAGCCCTTCCAGTCGACGTCGTCTCTCGTCATCTGCGTCTCCTCAGGTCGTCGTCGTTGCGTTCGCGAACCGGTCGACGTCGTAGTCGGGGGGGAACGACGTCCGGGCGCCGGTCATCGACTCTGCCAGCTGGCGCGCCATCAGCGGGCTGAGGGTGAAGCCGGTGGTCGCCATCAGGCTGTGGTAGCCGGGCACGCGCGCCGACTCGCCGACCATCGGCGCCAGGTCGGGGGTGAAGGCCATCACGCCCGACCACGTGCGGACGACGCGGACGTCGGCGAGGAACGGCACCACGTCGACTGCGACGGCGGCGTTCCCGGCCATGCTCTGCCAGATGGTCGAGTACCGGTGCGGTCGGGCCTCCGGCCGCGCGGGCCAGCCGCCGCCGAGGATGAAGGTGCCGTTCGAGGCCTGCTTCAGCGTCAGCCGGCGCCCGATGTGCTGCACCATCGGCTTCAGCACGTGCTCGCGCGGCTCGGTCACGTTGATGTGGAGGCCGTCGCCGCGGATCGGCAGGTCGAGCCCGACGTGCCGTGCGATCTCGCTCGCCCAGGCGCCGCCGGCGTTGACGAGCCGGTGCGCCGTGATCGTGCCGGACGAAGTGGGGACGGCGAACCGGCGCGCGCCCGCGTCCTGGTCGGCGGCGATCCCGGTGACCTCGACATGCGTCCGGATCGTCGCTCCGGCCTGCGCGGCCCGAAGCGCGAAGAGCGGGGTCGCGAGCGCCGGGTTCGCGTGCCCCTCCTCCGGGCAGTACGTGGCGCCGAGAACCCGGTCGGCGAGGTAGGGAGCGAAGTCCCGCAGCTCGCGCCCGGTCAGCACCTCGACCTCGAGGCCAGCCTCCCGCTCGAGCTCGCGCTTGTCTTGGAGGAGCTGCAGCTCCTCCTCCGTCTCCGCCACCATCAGGCCGCCGGTCGTGTGGATGTCGAGCGGCCCGTCGAGCTCGCGCTCGAGCTCGGCCCAGACCTCGGCTGCCTCGACGTGGAGCCGCACCTCGGTCAGGAGCTTGCCCCGGATGTTCCCCGTCTCCATCGCCGTCAGCTGGTGCAGCGCGATCTGGAAGTGGAAGCTGCCTGCGTTCGTGCCTGAGGCCTCGCGGTTCAGCTCGCCGCGCTCGACGAGCACGACCTCGACGCCCTCGCGGGCCAGGTAGTAGGCGATCGCCGCCCCGGCGAGGCCGCCGCCGACCACGAGCACGTCGGTCTCGGCCGGCAGCGCGCCCGCGGTCGCGCTCGCGGGCAGCCAGCCGCCGGTCGGGGCGAGGGAGGTGAGCTGGACGTCCATCAGTCTGGTGTGAAGAATCGCAGATCCTCGACCGACGCGTCCGCCACCGCGCCGAGCGGCACCGGCCGGATCGGCGGGCGCGGCGTCGAGACGGGGACGTCGCCGATCCCGACGCCGTGCCGGCGCGCAAGCATCGCGGCGATCTGGCGCTGGCAGCTCCGCCCCTGGCAGAGGCCCATGCCGACGCGGGTGAGGCTCTTGACGAGGTTCGGGTCTCCGGTCGTCGAGAGCGCGGCGTCGAGCTCGCCGAGCGTCCGTCCCTCGCAGCGGCAGACAATCGTCTCCGGCGTCGCCAGTTCGTAGATCCCGCGGCCGACCGGGTGGAGCGGCACGAGCGCGCGGCGGAACGCCTCTTTGGTGGCGAGCCGCCGCCGTACCGCGTCCGCTCGCGCGGAGGCTGTCTCCGGCGTGATCGCTTCAAGTGCGACGAGGGCGCCGAGAGCCGCGAGCTTGCCCTCATCGATCGCGACGTACGAGCCGGTGATCCCGGTGCCGTCGCCTGCCGCCGAGACTCCGGGGACGGTGGTCCGAAGCCACTCGTCGCGGACGGCGACGGGGCCTCCCAGATCCTCGTCGTAGGTGAAGTCGCAGCCGGCGAGCCGGAGGAGCTCGACCGAGGGAAAGAAGCCGTAGCCGAGGCAGAGGCAGTCCGCTGCGATTCGCTCCTCGGTGCCCGGGAGCGGACACCAGTCGCGGTCGGCGGCAGCATGCACGACCTCCTCGATGCGGCCGTCGCCCTCAGCCCGAACGACGATGCGCCGGTGGCGGATGTGGACGCGGCGTCGCAGGAGCGAGAGTCGGTAGGCGGCCGCGTCGCGCAGGAGAGCCTCGTTGCCGTGGGCCGCGCGCACGAGCCGGAGGACGTCCTTCGGCCCAGGCGGCGGGCCCGCTTCGAGAACGACGCGGACGTTGGCGCCGAGGTTGCGCAGCTGCGCGGGGAACGCGAGTGCCACCGGCCCGCTCCCGGCGAAGACGATCTGCTCACCGGGGAGCACGTGCTGCGTCTTCACGAGCGTCTGCGCGCCGCCGGCGGTGACGACGCCGGGGAGTGTCCACCCGGAGAAGACGACCGGACGATCGTGGGCGCCGGGCGCGAGGATGACGTGCCGGGCCTCGAGCGCGGAGGCCTCGCGGCCGTCCTCCACGAGGACGAGCGACGTGCCGCGGATCGCCACGACCGCTGTGCGCAGGAGGACGTCGGCGCCGGATCGCTCAGCGCCCTCGATCAGCGCCCGGCCGCGGACGAAGTCCCTGCCGACCGCACGCGGGTCGGTGACGCGGAAGCCGGGGCCGGGCTGCTTGAAGATCTGGCCGCCGAGCGTCGCGCGCTCGTCGATCAGCGCGACGGAGAGCCCCGAGCCGGCGGCCTCGATCGCTGCGGCGAGCCCTGCGGGCCCGCCGCCGACGATCGCGAGATCGGCAGAGGCGCCTCTCATCGTCCTCCGCATAACCCGCCGGCTCCCACAGGGAGGCCCGCAGCCGGAACGCATGGTCCGGCCTCGACGACACCCGGGCGCTCGATGAGCGCCTGACCGGTTCGGACGAACGCGTCCAGCTGGTCGGCGTCGGTCACGAGGGCCGACGCCGACGTCCGCGCGCGTGTTCGCTCGGTTGACGCAACGTGCGGATCGTGAACCCTCGCGATCACCCGTGTCAAGCGGAGACTTCCGCAACCCTGGAGGGGGCGATGGCCCGTCGGACGGGAGGATCTAAACCACGCGAGGATCACGGCGATCACGGGAGCATGTCTCGCGGGGTCCTCTTCGTCGCTACGGGAGACCGCTGCCGGCGCGAGGTCTCGGAGGCTGTTGCGTTCCTCGCGCGCACGAACCCGGCCTTCCCGGTGACCGTCTGCACGGACGACGTCGGGGCGCTCGAACCGATCCGCTCGCTCGGGGCGCAGCTCGTCAGGCTCGACCGATCGACGCAGACGCTCGCCGACAAGGTCGCCGGGCTGCAGCTCACCCCCTACGACCGGACGCTCTTCCTCGATACCGACGCGTTCCTCGCCGGACGAGCCGACGACGTGCCGAGCCTCCTCGATCGGTTCGATCTCGCGGCCGCGCACGCCCCGGGACGGTCGGGCGCGAGGGTCCACATGTACGAGAGCGACGACCTTCCCTCCGCCTTCCCGCAGCTCAACACGGGAGTGATCGCGCTCCGGCGCGGCCCGGTCGTCCGCCGCACGCTCGAGCGGTGGGCGGAGATCTACGCTGCGAGCCCACACCATCGCCACGACCAGCCCGCGTTCCGGCGGGCGGTGTACGAGTCGGGCGCCGCGGTCGCGGTCGTCCCGCCCGAGTGGAACGCGCTCGCCGGCCCCGCCTACTACTCGGGCCCGGTGCAGGTGCTTCACGTGCACGGTCTCACCGCCGACGAGGCGGCCGTCAGAGTCGCCCGGCTCAACGCGACCACGGGACCGCGGCTCGTGACACCGTCGGGCGAGATCCTCGAGGCGCCGGTGCCGACCCTCACCGGGGAGCGGACGTCTCAGCGCACCTACAGCGTTCGCGCCCGTTCGGACATCCCGCACCTCCTCAACCGGCTCGGCCTCCTGGGGACTGGTGTCGAGGTGGGCGTCAAGGAGGGGAAGTACTCGGAGGCCATCCTCGAGGGCTGGCAGGGACGGCTCCTCGTCTCCGTCGATCCCTGGCTCGAGGCGGAGCCGGGCGAGTATGTCGACATCGCGAACGTCCCCCAGGAACGGCACGACACCTTCCTCGCCGCCACGCAGGCGCGGCTCTCGCGGTTCGGCCGCCGCAGCCAGATCTGGCGACTGACGGGAGACGAGGCGGCGACGCGGATCGCGGACTCGTCCCTGGACTTCGTGTACCTCGACGCCCGTCACGACTACGCGTCCGTGCAAAACGATCTCGCCGTGTGGTTTCCCAAGGTCCGGCCCGGCGGCATCGTCGCGGGTCACGACTACCTCGACGGGGACCTCCCGGAGGGCGTCTTCGGCGTGCGATCGGCTGTCGACGAGTTCTTCGGCGCTCTCGGACTTGGCGTGGGCTCCACCACGGCCGAGCCCGCCACCTTCCCCTCGTGGCTCGTCCGGCTCCCTGCCGTCTCCCTCTCACGGGCGAGCTGACGGCGACGCCGCCGCGCGGCGCCGCACCGGGGCCGGGGCTACGCGAGCCAGCCGCCGTCCACGGCGAGCACGTGGCCGGTCACGTACGACGCGCGATCGGAGACGAGGAAGGAGACCGCCGCCGCGATCTCCTCCGCCCGCCCGAGCCGGCCGAGCGGGATGCGCGCCGGCCCGAGCGCAGCGAGGTCCTCCGCCGAGGCGAGGCCGAGCGTGAGATCGGTCTCGACCGTGCCGGGAGCGACCGCGTTGACCCGGATCCCGTGCGGCGCGAGCTCGCGGGCGGCGGCCTGGGTGAGGATCCGCACCGCTCCCTTCGAGGCGTCGTAGGCGGTCATCGGCCCGGTCGAGGCCGTGAAGCCGGACGTGGAGCAGGTCGTGACGATGCTGCCGGAGCCGCGCGGGATCATCGCCCGCGCCGACGCCTGGACGACGAAGAAGACGCCGCGGACGTTGACGTCCATCAGCCGGTCGTACTCCTCGGCCTCGACCTCGACGAGCGGGCGGCGGAAGGCGACGCCGGCGTTCGCGACGACGGCCGCGAGCGCGGTCTCCGCGTCCGCCTCGGTGATCGCGCGGCGGATCGCGGCGACGTCGCGGACGTCGAGCTCCCTCGCGCGTGCGGAGAGACCGTCGGCCTCCAGCGTCGCCGCGCACTCCTCGGCCGCGTCGAGATCGACGTCGGCGACGACGACGTCGAAGCCGTCCTCGGCGAGCGCGCGGCTGATCCCCCGCCCGATTCCCCGCGCGCCGCCGGTGACGAGTGCGCCTCGACGGTCAGCGTGCGCCATCTATCTCGATCCCGGAAGTCGAGACGCGAAGCGGCCGGTGATGCGGCTGCCCCTCCGCCGGCATCGTCCTCTGCTCACGAAGGCCATGTCACCGGATGTTCGAGGCACCGTTGACGTCGATCGTGGCGCCCGTCAGGTGCCGGCACCGTCCGGAGGCGAGGAACGCGATCAGCTCGGCGATCTCGACGGGCGGCACCATCTCGCCCATCGCGAGCGCCGCCCGCACGCCCTCGAGGCCGCCGCGCGCGGCCAGCGAAGCCTCCGAGAGCCGCGTGTGCGCGATCCCGGGAGCGACGACGTGGGCGAGCACCCCCTCGCGCGCGAAGTTGCGGGCGACCGTCTGCGTGAGGTTCGCGATCGCCGCCTTCGACGACGCGTAGGCCGCGAGGTGCGGGAGCGCGGAGCCGCGCTGCGCGGCCCAGCTGGAAAGGGTGATGAGCGTGCCGTCGCCGCGCTCGCGGAAGTGGCCGACCGCCTCCCGGATCAGCGAGGCAGGCTCGATCACGTTGACCTGCAGCGCCGTCTGCCAACCGCTGTCCCAGGCCTCGTCGTCGCCCTCGAACGCCGTCTCCGGCATCGTCGCCGCGTTGACGACGAGCACGTCGACGCGACCGCGCCAGCCGACGGCCTCGCCCCAGAGCCGCCGCGCAGCCCCCGGCTCGCCGAGGTCTGCCTGCACGAGCGTCCGGTCGGTCTCGGGGATCGCGGCGACCGCCTCCTCGGCGCCCGCGCGGTGGCCGCCGTAGTGGGCGATCACGGCGGCGCCCTGCTCGCCGAGGACGCGGGCGATCTCGAAGCCGATCCCGCGGGAGGCGCCGGTGACGAGGACGACGCGCCCGGGAAGCGGGTCAGCCGCCACGAAGCACCGCGAGCTGACCGGCGGGGTCCTCGCTCCAGTCGACGTCGACGATGATCTCGTCCACGTCCGCAGCCTCGAGCGCAGACAGGGCGCTGGCCATCTCCTCCGCGCGTCCCCTCGAGTCGACGACGCGGAGGACGACATGGAGCTCGCTCGGGTCACGCCCTGCCTCCGAGGCGGCCTCGGCCATCGTCCTGCGCGCCGACGCCAGCTCGTCCGGGTCGAGGGCGAGCAGCGACTGCTGCGGCAGCCACCCGTCCGCGAGGCGGCCGGCCCGCCGGAGCGACGTCCGGGAGTGACCGCCGATCAGGAACGGGATCGGGCGGGTCGGCGTCGGCAGGCAGAGGACGCCCTCGGGCATCGTGTAGCGCTCCGAGCGCCGGGCGGCCGGGGCGCCTGTCCAGCAGTCCCGCGCGATCGCCATCCACTCGAGGAGCCGGCCGCCGCGGTCGTCGAACGGCACGTTCAGCGCCTCGAACTCCTCCCGCAGCCACCCGCCGCCGACCCCGAGCCGGAGCCGGCCGCCGCTCGCGAGGTCAATCGACGCCGCCTGCTTCGCGAACACGACCGGATGCCGCAACGGGAGGACGAGCACCGCCGTGCCGAGCGTCGCCCGGCTGCTCGAGGCCGCGATCAGCGCCAGCGCGACGAGCGCGTCGATGTACGGCGTCTCCGACGGCCACGTCGCCTTACCGTCCTCGGCGAACGGGTACGGCGAGGCCATCACGGTCGGCAGGACGACGTGATCGCTGACCCAGAGCGAGTCGAACCCGGCGCCGTCGAGCGCCGCCGCCATCGCCGGGATGCCGAGGTCGAGCGACAGGGAGCCTGCGTTCGGGACGACGCCGCCGATGCGCATCGGCGAGGGATCCAAGCATCTGCGCGCGTCGCAGTCAAGCACCTGGACAATCATTCCTCGAGCCAATAGTGTCCGCAACGGGTACGAAAGTGCGCGAGCCGAACACCGATCTCAGATCGCCGGGCACGGTTTCGAGGGCAGTCCCGCAGGACATCCGGCCGGCGCTCGCTTGCGACGAGAAGGTCGGGGTGCGACCGTGACCGCGACCGAGGGCAAGGTGCGCGAGACGCACTTCGTCCAGTGGCTCCAGCGCGGCCTCGACGTGATCCGCGCCTTCGACGCGGCGCATCCGTCGATGACGCTGAGCGAGACCGCCCGCGCGACCGGCCTCGCCCGGGCGGCGGCGCGCCGGTTCCTGCTCACGCTCGTCGACCTCGGCTACGTGCGGGTCGAGGACCGGCGGTTCCGGCTCACGCCGCGGGTGCTCGAGCTCGGGCGCGTGTACCTCTCGGGCCTGTCGCTGCCGGAGATCGCGCAGCCGCACATGCGCGCGTTCGTCGAGGAGGTGCGCGAGTCGTCGTCGCTCAGCGTCCTCGACGACGACCACGTCGTCTACGGCGGTCGCGTGCAGGCCAAGCGCATCATGTCGGGCTCGATCAGCCTCGGCACGCGCTTCCCGGCCTACGCGACCTCGATGGGGCGGGTGCTGCTCGCGGCCGAGCCGGCAGAGCGCCTGGCGGCGTACCTCGCCACGGCCGAGCTCCGCCCGCTCACCGAGCGGACAGCGAGGTCGCGCGAGAAGCTCGAGAAGGAGATCGACCGGGTGCGCACACAGGGCTGGGCGATGGTCGACCAGGAGCTCGAGGAGGGCGTCCGCTCGGTCGCCGTCCCGGTGCACGACGCCAGTGGTCGCGTCGCGGCGGCGCTGAACGTCTCCGGCCATGCGAGCCGCTGGACGCTCGAGGACCTCGAGCAGCAGCTCCTGCCCAAGCTCCTCGAGACCGCGGCGAACGTCGACCGCGACGTGCGGGCTTCCGGAACCGGGTGACGCGGGGCCCGAGCCCAGCGGTCGCGATCGTCGGCGGCGGCTCGATCGGCGTCGCCTGGGCGATCGTCTTCGCCCGCGCCGGGCGGCCCGTGAGCCTCTTCGAGCCCGACGCGGCCCGGCGCGAGGCGCTCGCCGGCGACCTCCGCGACCGTCTCGCCCGGCTTGCCGGCGCCGGCCTCCTCGACGAGGAGCCGGACGCCGTTGCCGGCCGGGTCGCCGTTCACGACGCGCTCACGTCTGCCGTGGCGGACGCTCCGACGGTCGTGGAGTGCGCGCCCGAGTCGCTCGAGCTGAAGCAACGCGTCTTCGCGGAGCTCGAGGCCTGCGCGCCTTCGGAGGCCACGCTCGCCTCCTCGTCGTCCGCGCTGACGGCCTCGGCGATCGCCGGCGCGCTCCGCTCCCGGCACCGCTGCCTGGTCGCGCATCCGGGCAACCCGCCGTACCTCCTGCCCGTCGTCGAGATCGTGCCGGCTCCGTTCACCGATCCCGAGGTCGCCTGCCGCGCCTCGGATCTGATGTCCGCGGTCGGCATGACCCCGGTCCTCCTGCGTCGCGAGGTCGAGGGCTTCGTCTTCAACCGCCTGCAGGGCGCGCTCCTGCGCGAGGCGTACTGCCTCGTGCGCGACGGCGTCGTCACGGCGGAGGACGTCGACCGCGTCGTCCGCGACGGCCCGGGTCGGCGCTGGGGCATCATCGGGCCGTTCGAGACCGCGGCGCTCAACACCAGTGGCGGGATCGAGGCGCATGCCGAGCGCATGGGCCCGGCGTACGAGCGGATGGGCGCCGAGCGCGGGCAGCACGATCCGTGGACGCCCGACCTCGTCGCGACCGTGGCCGCCGACCTCGACCGCCGACTCCCGCTCGCCGGCTGGGACGACCATGTCGCGCGCCGCGACGCAGCGCTCCTCGTTCTCGAGCGCGCCCGCCGCGCCAGCGGGCTCTTCCCGCCGGGACGGTCGGCCGCCGAGCCGCCCGCCCCACCGACCTGACACCGAACGGAGGCCCCAGATGACCGACACGACCGGCGCCGGCATCTCCGAGAGCGAGTACCGCGAGCGCCGGGAGCGGCTGGGCGCGAAGCTGCGCGAGGGCGGGATCGACGCGCTCTTCGTGGCGCCGTCCTCCGACCTCGAGTACCTGACCGGGCTCGAGCGCGACCTCCCGAGCTTCGGCAACGTGCACTACGCGCACGGCTGGGTGACCGGCGCCCTCCTCGCGCCCGATCGCGAGCCGCTGTACGTCCTTCCGCGCATGTACGTGACGTTCCATCTCGCCGGCCGCGAAGTCGGCGACGTCGTGACCGTGAACGAGACCGACGACGGCGAGGCGCTCTTCCGGAGAGCCGTGGCCTCGGTCGGGAAGCTCGGGCGGGTCGCCGTCGGCGGGCGCACGTGGGCCGAGACGGCGATCGAGCTCGGCCGGGCGGCGCCGGACGCGGAGCTCGTGAACGGGACGCCGCTCGTCAACGAGCTCCGCCGCGTGAAGAGCCCGCGCGAGCTCGAGCTGATGCGGCGCGCCGCCTCGATCGCAGACGCGACGATGGCGGCGGTCGAGCCGAAGGTGCTGCCGGGCGTGACGCCGATCGAGATCCACGAGGAGGTCGAGCACCAGCTGCGCGCGCACGGGTCCCGCTGCCCGAGCTTCCCAACGCACATGATGGTGATGTCCGACCGCTATCTCGATTCGCAGCTCCCGTCCGGGCACGAGCCGCTCTGCGAGGGCGAGGCGCTGATGTTCGACTTCGGCGCAGTTTGGCAGGGCTACTGCTCCGACTTCGGCCGCACCGTCGTCGCCGGCGAGCCGCATCCCGAGTACGCTCGCTGCCACGCGCTCGTGCTGGCGGCGCAGGAGGCGGGACGCGCCGCCTGCGCTCCGGGGGCGCTTGCGAAGGAGGTGAACGCCGCCTGCCGCGGCCCGATCGAGGACGCGGGCATGGGCCAGTGGTTCAAGCACCGCATGGGTCACGGGATCGGCGTCGACGTCCACGAGTGGCCGTTCGTGTCCGAGGAGGACGAGACTCCGCTCGAGGCCGGGATGACGTTCACCGACGAGCCGTCGATCTTCTGGGACGGCGTCCTCGGAACCCGCATCGAGGACGTCGTCGTCTGCGCCGAGGGTGGTGGCTACTACCTCAACGAGCACGCACGCGAGGCTGTGGTCAACGGCTGAGCCTCGGCGTGAGCCGCTCCCGCGTCTGGCCTCGGTCGGACACGCCCGCGCGCGGCTCAGACCACGAGCAGCTCCCGCGAGAAGGTGTTGAGCGGCTCGCACCCGGTGGCGGTGACGACGACCATGTCCTCGATGTGGATCGGGGTGTCGCGGGCGAGGAAGGCGCCCGGGTCGATCGTGAAGACCATCCCTTCCTGCACCGGCTCGATGTTGCCGTACTGGAGGAGCGGCGGCTCGTGCGCCTCGTTCAGGCCCACCCCGTGCCCGACCTTCCACACCTGGTCGTAGCCCACCTCGCGCATTGCAGCGGCGCAGGCCCGGTGGATCTCCTCGCACGGCACGCCCGGGCGCACGACCGCGATCGCCGCGTCGTATGCGGCGAGGGTGGCCTGGTACAGCCGCCGCGCCTCCGCGGTCGGCTCGCCGACGAAGACGTTCCGGGCCGTGTCGCCGCGGTAGCCGCCGTGCGAGCCGGGGAAGAGGTCGACGTCGACGACGTCGCCCGGCGCAAACCGGCGACCGGAGAGCTGCTTGAACGCGCCGACGATCGCAACCTCTTCGGAGCCCGCCTCCGCCATCGCGCGCATGATCTCGGTCCCCGCCTCGGCGACCGTCACCCCCGGCCGGATCACCTCCGCCGCGCGACGGTAGCCGGCGTCGTGCGACGCGGCCGCGATCCGCAGCTGCTCGATCTCGAAGGCGTCCTTCACCGCCCGCACCCGCTGGAACACCTCGGGCGTGCGGCGGAGCTTGGCCGCCGGCAGCGTCTCGGTCAGCAGCTCGGCGTCACCCAGCCAGAGCGGGTCGTCGACGCCGAGCACCGTTCCCCGGAAGCCTGCCGCGGCCGCCCGGAGCGCCGGCCGCGGATCCTCCCCGTCGACGTACGTGTGCACTGTGCGGACGGGGCAGCGCTCGAGGTCGAAGATCTCGGCGTGCATCTTCGAGATCACCATCGCCGGCTCTCCGTCGAGCGGGAGGAGGATCGCCGACAGCCAGAGCGGCCAGCCGCCCGGATGGGCGGCCTCGCCGGAGAGCCAGCGGAAGTTCGGCCCCGCCGTCACGTAGAGGCCGTCGACGCCCGCCTCGGCCGCGAGTGCGCGAGCCCGCGCGAAGCGGGCGTCGAAGTCGGCCGAGGTCACGAAGGCACGCTCGCCCCGACGGGGTTGCGGACGCGCGCCGCCGCCGCCGCCATCACGACCGCCGTCTGACCCGGGTCGATCACCGGCGCCCCGAGCGCCTCCCGGAAGTCGTCGAGCATCGACCCCGTCCAGAGCGTGCAGCCGGCGTAGATCGAGCCCGCCCCGCGGTCGAGCGCCTCGCGCGCGAGCCGAAGGGCCGCGTCGGACAGCACCGCGCAGTGGCGGTCGACGACGACCTGGCAGCCGGCCTGCGGATCATCGCGCATCAGCTGTGCGAGCCGCTCCTCGTCCGGGTACTCCATCGGCACGGTGAGGATCTCGCTGATCACGCGCTCGAGCCCGTAGTTCCGCGCGAGGTCCTGGTAGAGGACGTGCGCCTCCCAACCGTCGGCGACGAGAATCGCGACGCGCGGGTGGAGCAGCGAGGCGACGTGGAGCGACGCCTCAAGCGGCGCCGTCACCGGGATCTTCAGGAACCGGCGCGCCTCGAAGAGCCCGGGATCGCCACTGCAGCCGATCACCGCGCCGTCGTAGCCGTCGTCCTCGGCTTGCTTCAGGGTCTCGAAGAGCACGCCCTGGTACGAGGGGAACCGCGGCAGGAACGGGCCCTCGGGCGCCTCGCCGAGCTCGAGATGGCACACGTCGACCTGCACGTCGTCGCCGACGATCCCGTTCAGCTGCTCGGCGAAGTAGTCGTCGAGCTCTCCCGTGGCGACCGGGTTGACGTACTTGATGCGGATCATGCGATCGCTCCTTCCTCGTCGTATTCGCCTGTCACGGCCCGCCAGCATCGCGCCCGATGCCCCGGGCCGACCTCTGTCAGCTCCTGCTCCTCCCTGCACCGCTCCGCCGCGACGGGGCAGCGGTCGACGAGCCGGCAGCCGCGGAAGCCGGGCTCCGCCGTCCGCACCGCGCCCTTGATGCGCACGGTGCGGTCCTTCTCATCGGTGCGACCGGTGAGGTCGCTCGCGTAGAGGAGACCGCGGGTGTACGGATGCGTGGGCCGCGTCAGGATCTCCTCGGTCGGCCCCGACTCGACTACCTGCCCCAGGTACATCACCATCACCTCGTCCGCGACGAGCCGTACCGTCCGCAGATCGTGCGTCGCGATCAGGTAGCTCAAGCCGTGCCGCTCCTGGAGCGCCTTCAGCAGGCTCAGCACCTGGCCCTGGATCGACATGTCGAGCGCAGAGGTCGGCTCGTCCATCACCACCAGATCGGGGTGAGGCGCGAGCGCACGGGCGATCGCGGCGCGCTGGAGCTCGCCGCCCGAGACGGCGCGGGGCTTCAGCTTCGCGAACCTCGGGCTGAGCCCGACCTCGGTCAGCAGTTCCCCGACGGCGCCTTCGGTCGAGCCGCCGTTCGCCCGGAGCCGCATCGTCTCGGCGACCGACGTTCCGATCGTGTGCATCGGGTCGAACGAGCCGAGGGGGTTCTGGAACACCATCTGCACATGACGTCGCAGCGGCCGGAAGGCCCGTTCGGAGAGATCCTGGACCTCGTGGCCGAGAAGCCGGATCCGGCCCGAGTCGGGCTTGTGGAGCCGGAGGATCAGCCGCGCGAGCGTCGACTTGCCGCAGCCGGACTCGCCGACGAGCGCGACGGTGCGGCCGCGTTCGAGCCGGAGGTCGACGCCGTCGACCGCGGCGATCGCGCGCATCCCGCGCGCGATCCCGGCGCTCTGGCGGAACGTCTTGCGCACGGCCTCGACCTCGAGCACGGACCCCGTCAGAGGTTGTGACACGCCACCCACCTTCCCGGTCGCAGCTCGCGGAGGGCGGGCGGCTCGGCGCGACACACGTCCGAGACGAGCTCGCAGCGATCGGCGAACGGACACTGGTTCCCGATAGCTCCGGGCTCCGGG
>VGCB01000012.1 GCA_016870235.1 Actinomycetota bacterium
ATCGAGGTCCCCCTCGGGCGTCGGGACGGTGACGACGGTGCCGAGGGCCGCCTGGATCATCGTCACCCCGGAGGCGACATGGAGGTCGTCGCCGTCGCGCTCGACCCCCGGCATCGCGGCCACCCGCACCTGGACGAACGCGTCTCCCGCCGGCCCGCCGAGGGCGCCCGCATGACCGCGACCGCGCAGCCGGATCCGCTGGCCGTCGTGGATGCCGGCCGGCACCTCGACCTCGAGGGACCGCTCGGCGAGCGTGCGCCCGGCGCCGTCGCACTGCGTGCACGGCGACTCCAGCACGCGCCCGTCCCCGGCGCAGGTCGGGCACGTGCCCGAGCGCACGAACTGGCCGAGCATCGTCTGTGAGACCTGCTGCACGCGGCCCGCGCCACGGCAGGTCGGGCAGGTGACGGGCGAGGTGCCCGGCTCGGCGCCGTCGCCGCCGCAGCGCTCGCACGTCTCCGCGACGTTGACGTCGACTTTCACCGCCGTCCCCGTCAGCGCCTCCGCGAGCGTGATCCGCGCGACCGCCGTGACGTCGGCGCCGCGCGCCGGCCGCGAGCCGGCCGCCTGGCCGCCGCCGAAGACGCCTTCGCCGAAGAACGCGCTGAAGAGATCGGAGAGGTTCCCGAAGTCGAACGCCGTCGGCTGGAAGCCGCCGCCGCGGAGGCCCGCGTGACCGAACCGGTCGTACGTCTGGCGGCGCTCCTGGTCTGAGAGCACCTCGTAGGCCTCCGCCGCCTCGCGGAACCGCTCCTGCGCGTCGGGCGCGTCGTTGACGTCGGGATGCAGCTCACGCGCGAGCTTTCGGAACGCCTTCTTGATCTCGGCGTCGTCGGCCGTCCGCTCGACGCCGAGGATCTCGTAGTAGTCCCGCTCGGTGGTCGCCATCGTCGGAGAAGGCTACGCGCCCTCGTAGACCTCCTCGACGAGGCGGGAGAGCTCGAACGCTGCCGCCCTCACTGTCCGGATCGCCTTGTCGTAGTCCATGCGCAGCGGGCCGAGGAGCCCGACGGCGCCGAGCGACCGCGTGGGGAGGCCGTACGTCGCCCCGACGTAGGCGACGTCGTGGAGCTCGTCGCCGGCGACGGCGGGCCCCACGCGGACGACCGCACGCCGCGTGTCGAGCGCCTCGCTGAGGAGCCCGAGCACGGCGGCCCGCCGCTCGAGGAGTCCGAGCAGCCGGTGCGCCGACTCGACCTCGTCGCCGCGGGCGTCGTCGAGCAGCCCGGCGGCGCCGCCTATGTAGAGCTGGGTCTCGCCTGCCGCGATGTCCGAGAACGCGGGCCGGAGGACGGCGAGGAAGCGCCGCTCGTGGGTGCTGAGCGAGGGGTCGTCGAAGCGGCGCCGGATCAGGCTGGCGCCGAGCCGGAGGCCGGCCACGGTCTCGTTCAGGTACACGCCCGCCCAGTCGACGAGGCCGGGGTCGACGGGGTCGACCGTCGCGAACACGCGCTTCGTCACCTCGCCGGAAGCGGTGATGATCACGACGATGACCACGCGGGGCTGCAGCTGGAGCACCTCCACGTGCCGGACGACGGCGACGTCCATCGCGGGAGCGGAGACGAGGGCGAGGAGCCGGGTTGCGCGCGAGAGCGCCTCCGTCGTCTGCTGGAGGGCGGTCTCGACCTCGTTGCGCATCGTCGAAAGGTCGACCATGAACGGGCCGGGTCTACCCTCGATCGTGTCGGCGAGCTCCGCCGCGTAGACGCTGTACCCGCGCTCGGTCGGGATCCGCCCCGCCGACGTGTGCGGATGGGTCAGGAGCCCGAGCGTCTCGAGCTCGGCGAGCTCGTTGCGCACCGTCGACGGCGACAGCGCGAGGCCGCCGCGCTCGACGAGCGTGCGCGATCCGACCGGCTGCCCGGTCTGGACGTACTCCTCGACGACGCGCCGCAGGAGCTCGCGCTTGCGTGCGCTCAGCCCTTCCATCCCTGCCAAGGATAGATCGGGCCGTGGACCCTCCCGGAGGTGACGGACGTCACCCTGCGCCCGGAGGCTCCGGCGGCCCGGCTCGTCGGACAGTCAGCGATCCTCGAGCTTCGCGAGCTGCGTGCGGAGCGTGCCGTAGAAGAAGGCGTAACCGGCGAGGAGAGCGGCTGCGCAGGCGATGGTGAGAACGAGCGCGCGCGGGTACGCGAACGGGTCGACGAGCCCCGAGGCGACGTCGCGGAGGAGCGCCTCCGGGCGCGTCAGGAGATCCCACGAGTTCCAGCGGAGGACGCGTCCGAGGTAGACGCCGGCGCCGCTGAGGCCGAGCGCCGTGACGGCGAGGAGCCAGCCGGCGACCTCGCCCCGGCGGGCCGCGCAGGCGCGCTGGACGAGGTAGATCGAGACGAAGCCGAGGATCCCGCCCGTGCCGGCTGCCACCACGTAGAGGGCGAGGTCGTACCAGAACGGAGCGCCCGTGAGCCGCCAGTCGTCCAGCCAGATCGCGTCGGTCACGATGTACGGCGCATTCGGGAGGAAGAGCAGCCAGAGGAGCCCGCCGACCACGAGCAGCGGCCGCGAGGCGCTGCGACGGGCGCCGTCGTAGACGAGGAGGGCGAGGACGAACGGGATCCAGGCGAGGAACAGGTTCCAGACGAGGTTCCAGGTGTCGAACGACCCCGTCCGCACGATCCGCACCATCACCGCGACGGCGAGGAGGAACGACGCCGCGAGCAGGACGACCACGACCGCGAGTCGCCGCGCGCTCGCCCTCCCGGCGAGGCTCGAAGCGTTCATCCATCGAGGGTAGCGGTCGCCTGGCCTGTGTCGCGGGCAACGCCGGGGCCGCGGTCGGCCGTCGGGCACAGCCGGCCGGAGCGACCGGCCGGTCCAGCCGATACTCCCCGCAGGCTGGCCACTGCGGCGGCCGGGACGGGCAGGGCGGCAGATGCCAGCTCAGGTGTCGAGCAGCTCGGCCGTGACCGCGCTGCCGAGGAACCGGCCGCGCCGGGTCAGGCGGATCGCCTCTCCGGTCGCCCGGTCGCCCGCCGTCGGTTGGCTCGCGGGCTGCCCGTCTGGACTGGCCTCGGTCGGTCGCAGCTCAATCAGCCCGAGGCCGACCAGGCGACGGAGCGACGCGCGGTCGACCACGTCTCCGAGCCCGTCGAGCGAGAGCCACTCGTCGAGGCGGAGGCCGAGCATGAGCCGTTCGACCCGGCGCGTGCGCCCGTCGAGCTCCTCGAGCTCGCGCGGCGGCTCGACACCCTCGCGGAGCGCCGACACGTACCGCGCGACGCTCGGGAGGTTCCGACGGCGCACCGCGGGCCCGTCGCTGGAGCCGGGCGGCACCACGTTCGCCCCCTCCCCTGAGCCCACGCTCGCGCCGCCGTCGATGGTCGACACCGCGCCCACCCCGATCCCGAGGTACGTCCGGCCGCGCCAGTATCCCAGGTTGTGCTGTGCCCGGAGATCGACGCCGTCCGGGCTCCCGTCGAGGCAGAAGCTCGCCGTCTCGTACCACCGGTACCCCGCACCGGTGAGCCGGTCGACGACCTGCTCGAAGTACCCCTCCATCGCCTCGGCCTGACGCCCGAGCTCCTCCCCCCACCGGTGGGTGAACCGCGTTCCCGGTTTCGCCTCGAGCTCGTAGCAGGACAGATGGTCGGGTCGCAAGGCGAGCGCCTCGACGAGATCGGCCTCGAGATCGGCGGGCTCCTGGCCCGGGATCCCGTAGACGAGATCCAGAGAGACGTTGTCGATACAGGCATCGCACAGAGTATGCACTGCCTGCCGGACGTCGTCCGGCCCCGCAGCGCGATCGAGCACGGCGAGCAAGCGGGGCTGGAACGACTGGGCGCCGAGCGAGACCCGGGTCACCCCCGCCTTGCGGAGCGAACGGGCGAGCGCCGGCGTCACCGTCTCCGGATTCGCTTCCACGGTCGTCTCGCGAGCCGAGGGAAGTGCCGCGAGCAGACGCGCGAGCGCCGCCGGCTCGGTGTACGTCGGCGTGCCGCCGCCCACGAACACGGTGTCGAGCTCCGGCGCGAGGTGATGCCGCTCGCGGTCGAGCTCCGCGATCACCGCGTCGACGTACGGCCCGTGCTCCGCCGTCTGCCCCACCGCGGTGACGAAGTCGCAGTAGCCGCAGCGATGGCTGCAGAAGGGCAGGTGAACGTAGAGATGACGGCTGCCGGCCAAGGGCTCAGGCGCCGCGATCGGCGCGAAAGGTCTCGACGGCCCTCTTCGGCGCCTTCTCGACCCAGGCGTCCTCGACGAGCTCGCGGACGAGGTCAGGCTCGGCAGTCGGGAGGTCGACGAGCACCATCGGCCAGGCCTCGTAGTGCGGCGTCACGTACAGCGAGGCGTGCGCGTCGAGCAGCAGCGGCCGCTCGTCGGGATCGCAGCGGATAGCGAGCGTCGACCCATCGTCCTTGAGGCGGCACATGAACGCACCACCCACCCGAAGCGCAGGCGTGCCGTAGGCCGAGCCGACCTCGACTCCGGGAAGCGCGAGCCCGATCGCGACGACGTCGTCCCACCTCATTCCCGCACGCTTTCCACGGGGTCGCGCCACGACGCTCCGCTCACTTCTTCGCGGTGTCGAGGTTGAGCACCGCCAGGAACGCCTCCTGCGGAACCTCGACCCCCGCGACCTGCTTCATCCGCTTCTTCCCCTTCTTCTGCTTCTCGATCAGCTTGCGCTTGCGCGAGATGTCGCCGCCGTAGCACTTCGCGAGCACGTCCTTGCGCTTCGCCTTGATCGTCTCGCGGGCGATCACGCGGGAGCCGATCGCGGCCTGTACGGCGACGTCGAACATCTGCCTCGGGATCTCCTCCCGCAGCTTCTCGACGAGGAGCTTGCCGCGCTCGTAGGCGAAGTCGCGGTGGACGATGAGCGAGAGCGCGTCGACCTGCTCGCCGGCGACGAGCACGTCGACGCGCACGAGGTGGCCGTCGCGGAAGCCGGTGAGGTCGTAGTCGAAGCTCGCGTAGCCGCGCGTCCTCGACTTGAGCTGGTCGTAGAAGTCGAGGACGATCTCCCCGAGCGGCAGCTCGTAGAGGAGCAGGACGCGCTCGGGCGAGAGGTACTCGAGATGGTCGAAGCGGCCGCGCCGGTCGGTGCACAGCTCCATCACGGCGCCGACGTAGTCCTTCGGCACGATCACCGACGCGCGGACGTACGGCTCCTGCACCTCCTCGATCTCACGGGGCATCTCCGCGGGGTTGTGCACCTCGAGCCACTCGCCGTTCCGCTGCTTGACGTTGTAGGCGACGTTCGGGGCCGTGACGAGGAGATCGAGATCGAACTCGCGCTCGAGCCGCTCGCGGACGATCTCCATGTGGAGCAGCCCGAGGAAGCCGCAGCGGAACCCGAAGCCGAGCGCCTGCGACGTCTCCGGCTCGTAGAAGAGCGCCGCGTCGTTCAGCTTCAGCTTCTCGAGCGCGTCGCGCAGCTGCGGGTACTCGTCCGAGTCGGTCGGGAAGAGCCCGGCGAACACCATCGGCTTCACGTCCTTGTACCCGGCGAGCGGCTCGGCCGCGCCGGCCTTCGCGGTCGTGATCGTGTCGCCGACGCGGAGTCGCGAGACGTCCTTGAGACCGGTGATCACGTACCCGACCTGGCCGGCGCTCATCGACCCGACCGGCACGCGCACCGGCGACATGAAGCCCAGCTCCTCGGCGTCGAACCGCGTGTCGGTCGCCATCGTGCGAAGCGCCGCGCCCGACTGCAAGGTGCCGTCGACGACGCGCACGAAGGCGATCACGCCGCGGTACTGGTCGTACGAGGAGTCGAAGATGAGGGCGCGTGCCGGCGCAGCTGCCTCCCCGTTCGGAGAGGGAATGCGCTCCACGACCGCGTCGAGCACCTGCTCGACGTTGAGCCCGGTCTTGGCCGAGATCGGCACGACGTCGTCCGGCCTCCCCCCGAGGAGCTCGCACACCTCGCGCGCCGCGCCCTCCGGATCCGCGGAGGGGAGGTCGATCTTGTTGACGACGGGCACGATCTCGAGGTTGTTCTCGATCGCGAGGTAGGCGTTCGCGAGCGTCTGCGCCTCGATGCCCTGGGCCGCGTCGACGACGAGCACAGCGCCCTCGCAGGCCTGGAGCGATCGCGAGACCTCGTACGTGAAGTCCACGTGCCCGGGAGTGTCGATCAGGTTGAGCTCGTGCCCCTTCCACTGCACCCGGACAGCCTGCGCCTTGATCGTGATCCCACGCTCGCGCTCGAGCTCCATCGAGTCGAGGAGCTGGTCGCGCATGTCGCGCTCTGCGACCGTCTCGGTGAGCTGGAGGATGCGATCCGCGAGCGTCGACTTCCCGTGGTCGATGTGCGCGATGATCGAGAAGTTGCGGATGCGGCTCTGGTCCATGGCGGCTGGAAGGTGATCGTAGCCGTGGGGCGGTTTTCCCTGGATTTCAGGTGGTTCGCGGGCCTCCGTACCGCATCCAGACGTAGCGTCGAGGCTGCCCGGCATTGAAGGACTCCTCCTCGGCCGCGGCTGCGCGGACGAAGCCGGCAGCGCGGTAGCACGAGATTGCGGCTGCGTTTTCCGGGACGACGCGGAGCCAGACGTCCGCGAGCCCCAGACGCTCGGCCTCGGCGGCGAGGAGCCGCACGAACGCCCGCCCGTTGCCGCGACCTCGATGCGCGGGATTGACGACGATCCGGGCGAGCTCTGCCTCGTTCTCGTCGACGTCGAGCCAGATCTCCGCGTAGCCGGCGGGCACGCCGTCGAGGAGCAGCACGAATGGGAGGACGTCGGGGAGCTCGTGCCAGCGGTCGAGGAGCCCGGGCGGCAGCGGCCACTCGAGCAGGCCTGCCCACGCCTCGGCCTCCGCAGCGGACGTGACCCATTCCGTCACGGCCGGCGGCGACGACGGGTCGAACGGAGCGAGGGCGACGTGGGTCATCGCGGAAGCGGCCGCGCCGGGAGGCTCACGCGTCGCCCGCTCGCTGCCGCCGGAGATGGCGAAGCGCGCTCAGCTCGTCGACCCGGAGGAAACGGCAGAGAGCCACGAAGACGAGGGCGCCGGCCGCGAGCCCGGTCGTCACGCTCAGCGCCTGCGCGAGGAACGTGCGACCGACCGCGCCGTCGATCGCGTACCAGACGCCGAACGACGCGCCGGCCACTCCCGCGGAGGCGACCACGATCCGGAGGAGCGCCGAGGCCGTCGCCCGCTCGTCCATCCCCTGGCGGAGCCGCGGTCGGAGCGCGACGAGGAGCGCGACCGCGCCGCAGATGTTCGCAACGGCGGTCGCGAGCGGCAGGCCCCAGACGCCGAGACGGTAGAACGCGACGTTGAGGATCGCGTTGACGGCGAGGTTGCCGAGGGCGACGAGCGTGGGCGCCCAGTTCGACTGGAGGCTGAAGAACGCCCGGGTCAGGAGCAGCATCCAGCCGTTGAAGACGAGGCCGAGCGAGAATGCGGCGAGCGCCCCGGCGACGACCTGGGTCTCGGCAGGGCCGTTCGCGCCGCGCTCGTAGACGATCCGGACGATCGGCTCGGCGAGCACCGCCGAGACGACCGCGGCGGGGATCAGCAGGAAGCCGATCTGCCGGATTCCCGACTCGATCGCTCGCCCGAAGGCCGCTTCCTCCCCCCGCGCGGCGAGTCGCGAGAGGAGCGGGAAGAGGACGACCGTGACCGCGACGGAGAACATCCCCTGCGGCAGCATGTACAGGCGGAAGGCGCGGTCGATCGCGGTCGGCGCCAGCTCCGGGTCGATCAGCCTCGATGCGAACAGGATGCCGATCACGGCGTTGACGTTGATCAGGCCGAGCGACAGGGTCACCGGCAACATCAGCCGGAAGATGCGGCGG
Organism: Actinomycetota bacterium; assembly: GCA_016870235.1. The sequence goes on from VGCB01000012.1 coordinate 7,752, forward strand.
ACCGCTGGGTCGCGCCAGTCGAGGGCCAGGTGAAGGCGCCCGTCGCGGCCGCGCAGCCACGGCACCGGCAGCAGGAGCTGCAGGAGGGTGCCGGCGACGATCGACCCCGCGTAGACGTAGAGGCCCGCGCTCCGGGTGTCCGTCCACGGCACGCCGATCACGAGCCCGACGATGATCGCCGCGTTCCACAGCACCGGCGAGAGCGCCGGCACGCTGAAGTGGTCGTAGGCGTTGAGGATGCCGACGACGATGCCCGTCACGCCGAGGAGCGTCACGATCGGGAAGAGGACGCGCGCAAGGCCGACGGCGAGCTCCTCGTCGCCGCCTGGGCTGCCGAAGAGCCGGAGCACGTACGGCGCGATGACGACAAAGAGCGCTGTGATCCCCGTGAGGCCGAGCAGGACGAGCCAGAACATCGTCGAGGCGACGCGCCAGGCGCGCTTGCGCTCGCCCTTCTCGAGCAGCTCGCTGAAGACCGGGACGAAGGCGCCCGAGAGCGCCGCGTCGGCGACGAACGCCCGCACGAGGTTGGGGATCTGGAAGGCGACGGTGAAGGCGTTGACGAGGCCCGCTGTCCCGAAGTAGTACGCCGCCACGCTCTCCCGGAGAAGGCCGAGGACGCGCGAGACCGCGGTCGCCGCTGCGAAGAAGACGGTCGAGCGGACGAGACGTCGACGCGTCGTTCCGGAGGACGCAGGCGTCGGAGCTGCCTCGTCTGTCACGCCCGGCGCCTCCATCCGACACACTTTCGGCACGAAGTCGTCACGGACCTGCGACGAGTTTCCCGATAGTGTCGATAGCGGGGCGGAGGAGTGGTGGCCCCCGGGACCGGCGGGCGCCCGGTGGAGGCGCGGCGAGCGGGTGCCGACCGGGTCGGCGGCGGCCCGATCGCTGCTACCATCGGCCCGCCCACCGGGATGATGGGCCCCCTCACGCGATGCCGAACATCAAGCAACAGGAGAAGCGCGTCCGGCTTGCCGCCAAACAGCGGGCCGAGAACCTGCGCTACCGCTCGACGATCAAGACGCTGACGAAGCGGCTCGCCGCAGCCGCGCACGAGGGCGACGCCGACAAGATCGCCGCCGAGCACGTCGGGCTCGTCAAGGTCATCGATCGGGCCGCCGCCCGCGGCGCGCTGCACAAGAACACAGCCGCGCGGAAGAAGTCGCAGGCAGCCCGGCTCGCCGCCGGCTCCTGAGCCCGGCTCGCGCGCACTCGCGGACACCGTCGCCTGGCCGGCAGCCCGCGCTGGCTCGACGATCCCGTACCACCGCCGGCCGAGATCCCGCTCTCCAGGCCGGCTCGTCCCGCTCAGGGCCTCGCCTGACGCCCCGGCGGCCGCGTGATCGATCCGAGCGTCCGCTGCAGCTCGACCGCCGGCGAGAAGCGGCTGCCGCCCTTGAGCGCGTGATCGAGCTCCGCAACGCGGACGAGCGCCCCATCGAGCTCCCGCTCGCCGTAGTTCCGGGAGAACTCGAGCAGGTTCTTCGCCTGGAACTCGAAGCGCACGCCGAGCGTGCCCATCGCCTCGCGTGGGGACACCGACTGCTCCGCGAGCGCCGCTGCCCGCCTCACGCTCGAGACCTGCCGGGCGAGGGCGGACGCGATGATCGGAATCGTCACCGCGGGCGGTCGTTCGGAGCGATCGACCATCGACTCGGCCGTCCGCGCGAGACCCGGGAGATCGCGTCGGCCCCAAGCATCGGTGACCTGGTAGACGGGAGGGTCGCCGGCCGGCGCCGCGAGTTCGACGACCTCCGTCTCGCCGACCGGCTCGCCCGCCGCCCACGTCGCGATCTTCTCGACCTCCGATGCAAGCAGGTGGAGGTCGTCGCCGACGATCTGGACGAGCGCCTTCGCCGCCTCGGGCTCGGCTCGGACGCCCGCGCCCTTGAACCGGTCGACGACCCACTTCTCGAGCTGGCCCTGGCGCCTGGAGACGTCGAAGCGAAGGACCTGGCCGTGCTTGCCGACCGCCTTCGCCAGCGGCGCGTCGTCCTTCAGCTCCTCCGCGACCAGCGCGAGCACCGTGCCGGGCGCGGGCGAGGCGAGGTACCCGACGACAGGCTCGATCTCGGCCGTCTTCCAGCCGCCGGAGAGACGGTTGTCGCGCTTGACACCGTCGACGTCGGTGACGAGCACGAGGCGCCGGGCGCCGAACAGGCTGCCGGCGTTGCAGAGGGCGACGACGTCGCCGCAGGACGTCTCGAGCGCGGACACCCGCTCCGTCGACTCCGCCCCGAAGTGACGTCGGAGCCGTTCGAGCGCGTGGTCGACCTTTGGCCGATCGCTGCCCGTGATCAGGTATGCCGGTCTCAGGTCGACGTCGGCCACCCTCCGAGCCTACTCAACGCTGCGACCGGACCGAGAGCGTGCGACCGTCGGACTCGACGACGATCCTGCCGTTCACGTCCGTCCGGAAGACGCGTGAGCCCGGCACGGCCTCGAGCGCAGCGATCGTCTCCGGTCGCGGATGCCCGTAGTCGTTCCCCGCGCCGGCCGACACGACGGAGATGTCCGGCCGCAGCACACGAAGCAGCTCGGGGAGCCCCGGGTCGTCCGAGCCGTGGTGTGCGACCTTCAGCACCTCGACGCGACGGAGCGGGAGCCGGCCCGTCACGTCGGATTCGGCGTCGGCGGTGAGCAGGAGATCGACCTGCCCGTAGCTGACGAGCAGCACGATCGCCCGCTGGTTCGGATCCTCGCCCGGATGACCCGGGCCATCGGGCCAGAGGATGCGGAGACGGAGGGCGCCGAGGCGGTACGCGTCACCGGCCCGCGCCGTGACCACGTGGACGCCGCGGCGTTCGGCAACCTCGGCGACGGCGTCGTGCTCCGGAGAGGCAGCTGGGAGGCTCGGGTCGAGGATCGAGCCGACCGGCAGGCGACGGACGACGTCGGCCGCGCCGCCGATGTGATCTCGCTGCGGGTGCGTGAGGACGACCAGCGAGAGCGAGCGGATGCCCATCCGCCGGAGTTGACCGGCCACCTCGGCCTCGGGCGGCCCCTGATCGACGAGCACCGCGCCCTCCGGAACCTCGAGGAGCGCGCCGTCGCCCTGCCCGACGTCGAGGAAGGTCACGCGGAGCCCGGTCGGCGGCGCCCAGTCGGCTCCGGATCGCAGCGCGATCGCTCCGACGGCCGCGACCACCGCCGTCGCCAGCGCGATCGGGAGGAGACGGCGGCGCCGGTACGGAGGCAGCCGCCGCCAGACGATCGCGGCGGCGACGGCTGCAGCGATCGTCACGCTCGCCGTGAGCCGACCGACCGTCGCGAGCGGGAGCCCGGCGAAGGTGCGTGCGCAGAACGCGAGCCACGCCGCGCACCAGCCGCCCAGCCAGACGAGCGCCGCGGCGGCCGAGGCGCTGACCGGCTCGACGGCGGCAGCGCCGAGCGTCAACGCCAGCAGCGGCGGCATCGCGCCCTCGGCGGCGACGTTGGCCGGAACGGCCCAGACAGGGACGTGACCGAAGTGGAGAAGTACGATCGGGGCCGTCGCAGCGGTGCATCCGATCGCGAGGGCCGCTCCCTGGGCGATCCGTAAGGGCAGCGGATATCCGGCGAGCGACCGTCCGACGCGCGGAACGACGACGAAGATCGCGGCGACGGCCGCGAACGAGAGCTGGAAGCCGGGCTCGAGCACCGATGGCGGGAGCCACGCGAGCAGGACGAGCGCTCCGATCGCGAGCGCGTGCCAGCGGTCGCGTGGGCGTGACGCGATCCAGGCGAGCGAGACGAGGAGGCCGGCGACGGTCGCGCGAACCACGGACGGCTGCCACCCGACCGCGAGCGCGTACCCCAGCACGACGAGCGGCACACCGAGGAACCACGCGACCGCGAGCACGCCCCCTGCCACGATCGCGACGTTCTGCCCCGAGACGGCCATCAGATGGAGAAGGCCCGAGTCCCGGAAGTCGTCCTGGAGCCCGCGCTCGACCCGCTCCGAGGCCCCGAGGACGATCCCTGCCAGGAGATCGCGGCGCTCCCCTTCCGTATCGAGCTCGATCGTCCGCTCCACGTGCGCGCGCAGCCGGTCGGCGACGCCACCGATCCCACCCCGGCGGCCGACGACCTCGACGCCGCTCGCGCGCAGCACGACGTGAACGCCGCGCCGGGCGAGCCAGCGTCGCTCGTCGAAGCCGTCCTGGGGTCCACGCGGCTCGACCGGCCACGCGCGACGCAGGTCGACGATGCTCCCGCGAGGCGGCGCCCGTTCCGGAGGGAGCGCCAGCAGGGCCCGCTCGTTGATCGACCGGTTCGCATACCGGACGACCGTTGCAAATGCCCGGACGCCGTAGGTCGACCGTCGCGGGGCCGACGTGACGACCGCACGCGCAGGCGCCGGTACGCCGAGGCTCCGAGCAAGGGTCGAGTGCTCCAGCTGGGCCATGCGGACGGCTCCCCAGCCCGCCCCGAGCAGGAGCAGCGCCGCTGCGAGGACGATCGCGCGGCGACGCGCGATCGCCATCGCGACGAGACCGAGGACGCCGGCCGCCACGAGCGTCGGTCCAGCCGGCAGCCGACCCACGTTGCACGTGGCGATGCCGACGCAGAGGCTGCCGGTGAGGAGCGCCGGCAGTTCCCGCCGGGCGACAGCCAGAACCCTCTCTCGCCTGGTCACGGGACGACGAGGTCACGGAGCTGCTCGACACGGGCGGGGCCGATCCCGGGGATCGCGTCGAGGTCGTCGACCGAGCGGAACGGGCCGTTGGCGGCGCGCCAGTCGACGATCTTCTGCGCCGTCACCGGCCCGATCCCCGGCAGCGCGTCCAGCTCCTCCACGGTCGCGCTCGAGAGCTGAACCTTCGCCGGCGCTCCTGTCGGGGCCTCTGCACCTGCGCCCGCGTCGTCCGGCGCCGGACGCCTCGCGACGACGACGTGCTCGCCGTCGACGAGCGGAGCCGCGAGGTTTACCACTGCCATGTCCGCCCGTGGCTTGAGCCCGCCAGCCCGCCGAACGGCATCCGCGACCCGAGCCCCCTCCGGTAGACGGTAGAGCCCCGGATTCTCGACCGCGCCGGAGACGTGGACGACGAGCTGAACCTCTTCGGCGCGGACGGAGCCGTCGCGCTCGACGGGTACGGGCGCAGGGGTGGCCCGACTCTCCTCCGACCCGAGCAGACGCTGGCCGACGACGACGAGGAGCGCCGTCACGGGGACGAGAAGCATGAGTGCCTGCCCGCGCGTGAGGGTGAGCATGTCGTCTATGTTGGCGACGAAGGTCTTGCGAGAGTGTCGCAGAAGTGGTTCCGTTTCGTTCCACTCGTCCGGACGTAGCGGGAGAGCCGGCGAAGACCGCTCTCGAGCCTCACGCGGCCGCATCGTCCTGCCGATGACCGGTTGGTGGGATCACAACGACCCCAG
>VGCB01000013.1 GCA_016870235.1 Actinomycetota bacterium
ACGGGAAGCTGTGCGTGATCGTGGTTGCCTCGGCGAGGAGGCCGCGCTCGTCGAGGTCGCCGACGATCTGATCCGTCGCCTCGGTCGTCGAGAGCCCGTGCAGCCAGCCGTACTCCGGGTAGAAGCGGCCGCTCTCGTCGACCGGCGTCAGCACCGCGAGCCCGTGCGCGCGGCCGAGCTCGAAGTCCTCGCCGCCGCAGCCCGGGGCCGTGTGGACGATGCCGGTGCCCGTCTCGAGCGACACCTCGTCCCACGGGATCACCACGTGCTCGACCTCGCCGCCCGGCCCGAGTCCGTCGAACGGCCCCTCGTAGCGCCACCCGACCATCTCGGCGCCGCGCAGCCGCTCGACGAACCGCTCGTCGGGGTAGAGCGCGACGGCCACCCAGTCGCCGTTCTCGAGCCGGCCGTACTCCGCGTCGGGCTTCACCGAGGCGGCGACGTTCGCCGGCAGCGTCCACGGCGTCGTCGTCCAGATCACGATCGCCTCGCCCGGCCGGTCGCGCAGCCGGAAGCGCACCTGCAGCGACGGATCGGGCTTCTCCTCGTAGCTCCCGTGCAGCTCGTGCGCCGAGATCGACGTCCCGCAGCGCGGGCACCACTCGGTCGGCCGATGCCCGAGCGTCAGCCACCCCCTCTCGTGGACGATCCGCAGGAACCGCCAGATGTACTCGATGTTCGTGTCCGAGAAGGTGAAGTAGTCGCGGCCCCAGTCCATCCACTGGCCGAGCCGCACCGACCCCTTCGTCAGCTCCTCCGACGACCAGACGACCACGTCCCGGCACTTGCGTGCGAACTCCGCGAGCCCGTACTCCTCGATCTCGCGCTTCGAGTTGAGCCCCAGGCTCTTCTCGACCCCGACCTCGATCCAGAGCCCCTGGCAGTCGAACCCGTTCTGGTGGCGCTGGTGGAACCCCCCGAGCGCCTTGTAGCGCTGGAACACGTCCTTGAGCGTCCGCCCCCACGCCGTGTGCACCGCGAGCGCCTTGTTCGCCGTCACGGGGCCGTCGAAGAAGCTGAACCGCGGGCCGGCGACGTTCTTCTCGCGCACCTGCGCGAACGTCCCCTCCCGCTCCCACAGATCGAGGATCGCGCGCTCGAGCGCATCGTGATCGGGCTTGTCCGGGAGCGGCGCGAACATGGGCAGACGCCCGATTCTAGGGAACACGCACCCGGGCCCCGTCGTTAGTCCAACTAGCATTCGAAGCCGTCTTCCCACGAAAGGACCTCATGGCAACTGCAGTCACGACCTCGAGCTTCGATACCGAGGTCATCCAGAGCGACACGCCCGTGATCGTCGACTTCTGGGCGGAGTGGTGCGGCCCGTGCCATGCGGTCGCCCCCGTCCTCGACAAGATCGCCGAGGAGCGTGCCGGCGACCTCAAGGTCGTCAAGGTGAACATCGACGAGGAGCGCGAGCTCGCGGAGCGCTACGGCATCGCCTCGATCCCGACGATGATCCTCTTTCGCGACGGCGAGCCCTCCGCCGCCGTCGTCGGCGCCCAGCCCAAGGGCGCCATCGAGCGCACGCTGGGTTTGTAGCCGAGTTCCCCGCGCGTCTGGTTGGTTGAAGGACCGACGTACCAGACGCGCGGGGAACTCGGATCCTGAAGCAGGGGGAAGGTCCCCCTGGCCCCCTCAGGGACATCTTCACGGAGAATGGCTTCGGTGTTCTGGCCACCGTGGTGGGTTATGGCGTCCGTAGGAACGCGTCTGGCTGAAGCCAGACGCGGAAAATGCAGGTGTTCGAACCGTGAGCTCAAGGGGTTCCCTAGGGGAACGGAGTTCCCCTGGCTTCAGGAAACGAAGCGTACGAATCCAAGCCCCTGTCCTAGCCGAGTGGGGCCGTTGTCCGCGCGCGTCTGGTACCTCGGTCCCTCAGCCAACCGGACGCGCGCGGAAAACGGCCAGGCCCTCAATCAACAGACGGCCCGACAACGGCTCGCCAGAGGAAGAGCATCCCGAGCGCGAGGCCGCCGAAGGTGAGCATCGGGCCGGCGAGGGCGTGGTAGCTCCCCATCGCGTCGAGGTAGCCGTCGCCCGTGCTCACGTCGATCGCGAGGACGGCGCCGAGGCCGCCGGCCAGAAGTCCGGCGATTCGCGTCATCAGGAACCGGTGCGGGGCGAACGCGATGAGAAGCCCGACGACCGCCGTCCCGATCAGGCCCGCGAGGACGACCGAGTGGGCGCCCGTGCTCAGCCACCAGCCGAGCAGGATGATCGTGCAGATCCGGGCGACGTTGAAGGCGAGGAAGAGGCCCGCCGCGATCGCGCCGCCGACGAGCCGCCGCGCGAGGCTCCCGGGCAGCAGGACGACCGAGACGATGGCGACCCCGAGCACCCCCGCTGCGCTCGAGCACGACCCCGTCACCACCGCGTAGACCTCGAATGTCTCGTCCGAGCGCGCCCAGATCGTGCCGCTGCGCAGCGACTCGACATCGAGCCCGAGCAGGTCGAGCGCCCAGCTCGCGACCCGGGCGTCGAACGCCGCGAACCGCGTGTGGAGCAGCATGTAGCCGACGAGGACAGCGGCGATCGCGAGCACCGAGCGCACGGTCATCGACCGCAATGCCGTCGTCGAGCAGGAGCGCGCCGGCAGCCTCACGCTGCCCTCCGCAGCGGCGCCGCTTCGCTCGGCTCGGGCACCGGCGGCGCCTCGGCAACCGGCGTCTCGACGACGCGGGCCGTCTTCGCCCATCCGTTCCGTCCCAGCACGATGCGCCCGAGCGCGCGCCAGCCGGCGGCCATGTTCAGGTAGGCGTAGAACACCTGCACGTGCCCCTTGAGCACCGCGGAGACGACGTTCTCCTCCTCGGTGCGCCGCGCGTACAGGAGCCCGAGCACGACCGGCGGCAGGAACGTCAGCATGTACCAGAAGACCGCGTAGTAGTACGTGTGAACGCCGACGCCGTCGAACGGCATCATCCGGTGCACGATCAGGTTGTACGCGAAGTAGACGAGGCCGGCGGTGAAGGCGACCGACCATGGCAGCATCACGAAGGCGGGCGTGATCAGGTAGAGCGTCGTCTCGAGCGCCGTCCGCCGGTCGATCCCGGGCGTCTCCCAGAGGAGCCGGGCCTTGCCGGCGCAGCGCATGTGACCCTGGTACCAGCGCGTCCGCTGGCGCACGAGCGCGCGCACCTTCTCGACCCCCTGCTGCGACACCCATTCGGCCGCGGCCATGTCGAGATCCCAGCCGCGCAGCGTCAGCTCGACCCCGAGGTCGAGGTCCTCGGTCAGCGCGTCCGACCACGGGGCGTCGCCGACCGACTTGAGCGCCGCGAGCCGCGTGAACTGCCCGTTCCCGCCGAGCGACACGGAGCGGGTGCGGATGCGCGCCATCTGCGCGATTGCCGACATCCCCCAGAACTCGAAGTCCTGCATCCGCGCGAGGAACGTCCGGCGGTTGCGGATCCGCACCGGCAGCTGCACGCCGCCCACCTCGGGCCGGTTGAAGCGCGAGAGGACGGCAGGGATCGCACCCGGTGACAGCCGTCCGTCAGCGTCCATCACGCACACGATCAGCTCGTCCGGGTTCACGGTCAGGCCCTGTCCCGCGAGCCCCGCGAGCAGCGAGCGGTAGGCGAAGTTGAGCGCCGGGCCCTTGCCCTGCCGCGCCTCCGGCAGGCGGCGCCGCAAGACGGTGGCGCCCGCGGCCGCGGCGACCTCGGCCGTCCGGTCTTCGCTGGCGTCGTCGACGACGATCACCGTGGCCTCCGGCGTCCCCGCGCGGATCGCCGCGACCGTCGCCCCGATCACCTCTTCCTCGTCGAGGCAGGCGATCAGGACGACCAGCCGGTAGCCCGCGTTGGGTTGCCCGGCATGCCGCTCGGCCTCCCGGAGCTCCTCGAAGCCCCAGCGGTACCACAGCACGAACTGGGCAAAGCCCCACGCAAGCAGCACGAGCGCCACCGCCATGACGGCGTTGAAGAGGGTGCCGAACACGGGCTAGCTGGCCGCCGGGCGCCGTGACCGGCGCACGACCAGCGCGATCCCGAGCCCGACCGCGAGGAGTGCGACGGGGAGCGGCGAGTCGATGCCGAAGGCGGGGACGACTGTGCCGACCGTGATCGTGACGGTGGCCGTCGCCGTCCCGCCGTAGCCGTCCGAGATCGTGTACGTGAAGGTGTTGACGCCGGAGAAGCCGGCGCCCGGCGTGTAGGTGCACGTCGTCGCGGAGCACGTCACGGTGCCGTTCGTAGCCCCGGTGTTCCCGGTGATCGTGAGCGTGTCGCCGTTCGCATCGGTGTCGTTCGCGAGCACAGACACCGTCGTCGGCGTGCCCGGCGTCGTCGAGGCGCTGTCATCGACCGCGACGGGCGCCTGGTTCACCGTCGAGGTGATGCTCGTGACGTACGTGCTGAAGTCGGAGTTGTAGTGGTAGCTCGACCCGGAGAAGTCGTAGATCAGCGTGCGTACGCTCGCGCTGCCCGAGCCGATCACCTCGAGTGTGTACGTCGTCGTGATCGGGTTGCCGCCGGCCTTGCCGCCCGTGTATCCGTTCGGCCCGATGCAGTCGAGGTATTTGGTCGTTCCGGGCACCGGGTTCCATCCGCACGCGTTCGCGTAGAGAGTGGTGTTCGTCGCGCCGGACGGAGAGGAGTACGGCGGCGCGGTGGAGACGACGCGGAAGATGCTCGTTGGGAACATGCTGCCGGAGAACAGCTGCTCGTACCCTGAGTCGCAGTCTTCGTCGTCACCGTGTACGTCACGGTCTGTCCGACACGCACGGCCGACGGTCCGGTCACGCTGATGATCGAGTTGCGACCTTGGGAGACGAGGCGCTCGACGTACAGCTCGCGTGGCGTGGGTGTGCTCACGGTCGTCGCGTCCGTCGCCGACGCCGTGATCGAGAACCGGCGCGAGGTATCGAACGCGCTCGACGTCCTGGTCACGGTCGCGGTGTAGTAGATGTCGCGGCAGCCGCCCGTCGGGATGTCCGAATGGCTCCGGGTCGCCGTCTCCACGAGGCTGATGTTCGCGTTCGCGCTGTCCCAGACGAAGGTCGTGCTGACGCCTGTGGCGGCCGCCGTCCCCGTGTTGCAGACGCGAACGCCGACCGGGAACTCGTTCGGGCCCACTGTCTGGTTGTTGCTATCGAGACCGATCACGTTCCAGGTGATCGGGGTGATCGTGAGCACGGGCGCCACCGTCGCGGCGCTGCCGCCCGCCGCCATGGTCAGAGCCGCGACGACGGCAGCGCCGCAGACGGCGAGCCGACGGATCGCTCCGCAGATGGAGATCCCCCTCACGGGTCTCATCATCGGCAGCCGCCGGCCGAGGGCCACTCCCTTTTCGGGGCATCTTCTCCCCCGAATCCAGGTGATTCTCTGCGCGATCACGGGGTACCGGTGACACCCGTTCGGCGACCGGCGAATCCCCTGAACGGGGCAGGGCCGCCCGCAGGCCGGTGTCGATGCATCGTCCGATGTCTGCGGAGGCCTCCTCGAGGAAGGTCGTCCTGAGCGTGTTCGGGACGCGTCCCGAGGCGATCAAGATGGCCCCAATCGTGCGCGAGCTCGCCCGGTTTCCGGAGGAGATCGTCTCGCGCGTCTGCGTGACGGCCCAGCACCGCGGCATGCTCGACGAGGTGCTCGACCTCTTCGAGATCAGGCCCGACCACGATCTCGACGTGATGCGCCCCGGGCAGTCGCCGACGAAGGTCGCGGCGGCCGTGCTCCACGGGCTCGAGGGCGTGCTCGGGGCCGAGCGGCCCGACTGGGTGCTCGTGCAGGGCGACACGACGACCGCGGCGTTCGGCGGGCTCGCCGCCTTCTATGCGGGCGCCAGGGTCGCGCACGTCGAGGCGGGGCTCCGCTCGCACGTCGCCCGCGAGCCCTTTCCCGAGGAGCTGAACCGGCGGGTCGCCGCGGTCGTCTCCGACCTCCACTTCGCCCCGACCGTGCGGTCGAGGCAGAACCTGCTGCACGAGGGGATCCGCGACGAGACGATCGTCGTCACCGGCAACTCGGTCGTCGACGCGCTCGCGATGGCGCGCAGGACGGCGCGCCCGGCGTTCGTCGCTCTCGCAGGCCTCCCGCCTCGCGCCCGGATCGTCACGGTCACCGCCCATCGCCGCGAGAGCTTCGGTGTCCCGCTCCTGCGGATCTGCGCAGCCGTGCGCCGTCTCGTCGCCCGCTTCCCCGACGTGCAGGTCGTCTTCCCCGTGCACCCGAACCCGTCCGTCCGGCCGGTCGTCGAGGCGGAGCTCGGGACGCTCGACCGCGTCACGCTGACGGAGCCGCTCGACTACCGGTCGATGGTCGAGCTGCTCGAGCGGTCGACCCTCGTCCTCACCGACTCGGGTGGCCTGCAGGAGGAGGCGCCGAGCCTCGGGAAGCCGGTGCTCGTGCTCCGGGACGTGACCGAGCGCGTCGAGGGCGTCGAGGCCGGCACCGTGCGCCTCGTCGGCACCGACGCCGACGCGATCGTCGAGGAGGCGGCGCTCCTCCTCGCGTCGCAGAGCGCCTACGAGGCGATGTCGCGCCGTGTCAACCCCTACGGCGACGGGCTCGCGGCGAAGCGGATCGTCGCCGTCCTTCGCGGTCGCGCGATCCGCGACTGGCCCACCGCGGCGGCGCGGCTCGAGGCGTCGCGACGCGGCGAGGCCGCGTTCGAGCGTGTCTCCGCCCGGTCGGCCGGCCGCGGTCGCGTATAGCCGGCCCCGCCCGGCGCGGGAGCTCAGAGGGCGGTCATCCCGCCGTCGACCATCAGCATTGTCCCCGTCACGAAGCTCGCCTCCTCGGAGAGGAGGAAGCACGTCGCGGCGGCCACCTCGTCGGGATCGGCGATCCGTCCGAGCGGCGTGTCGACGACGGCCTTCGCGATCCCCGCCTCCATGTCCCCGCCGCCCAGGTCCCGGTACATCTGGTGCGACATCGGCGTCAGGATGCGCCCGGGCGAGACGACGTTGACGCGGATCCGAGCGGACGCCAGCTCGACCGCAAGCTGACGCGAGAGGCCGACGACGGCCGCCTTCGCGGTGCAGTACGCGGCGCTTCGCGGGCGCCCGAGGACGGCGGCGATCGACCCGTAGTTGACGACCGAGCCGCCTCCCGCGGCGACGAGGTGCGGCAGCGCGGCGCGGCAGACGAGGAACGTCCCGGTCGCGTGCACCGCGAGCATCCGGTTCCACGCGTCGAGCGAGAACGTGGCGAAGTCCGCGAAGACGTGGTAGCCGGCGACGTTGGCGACGCAGTCGACGCGGCCGAGGGCCGACGCCGCCTCGGCGACCGCCGATTCGACGCTCGCCTCGTCCGAGACGTCGCACGCGACCGCCACCGCGCCCTCGAGCTCGCCCGCCACCTCCTGGGCGCGGTCGAGCGCGACGTCGAGGATCGCGACGCGCCCGCCCTCCCGCGTCGCCCGTCGCGCCACCGCGGCTCCGATTCCCGAGCCGCCGCCGGTGACCACGAGGCACCTGTCCTGCATCCGCATCCCTGCTCCTCCCGTCGGCTGTCGGAGCATCGAATCACGTCGCGGCCTCGCAGGGAAACGGAGCGCGACGTCAGATCGCCGTCAGGCCTTCCGTCGGCCGCGAGCACCGTGCCGGTCACGACGGTGCATCCGCCTGCCGTCTCCTCGCACTCCGCCCACCGTCGGAGCATGCCGCGCGCAGCGGCGGAGCACGACACCGTCACGGCGGCCTCCGCAGGGGACTAGGGTTGGCCGGTGAAGTTCGGCCTCCTCCTGACCGCGGTCCACGACGCCTCCGTACCGGGCGCGCAGCAGGTCGCCGAGCACCGCGAGCTCGTGCGGGCGGCCGACGAGCTCGGGTTCGACGTGATGGTGTGCGGGCAGCACTTCCTCGGCACCGAGCTCCGCTACTACCAGCCCGTCCCGTACCTGACACATATGGCGCAGTTCGGGCCGCGCATGCGCGTCGCCACGGGGATCCTGCTCCTCGCGATGCTCAACCCCGTCCAGGTGGCGGAGGAGGTGGCGACGCTCGACGTCGTCACGGGCGGCCGCGCGACGCTCGGGGTGGCGGTCGGGTACGCGGACAAGGAGTTCACGGCGCTCGGCGTCGACAAGGCCGACCGCGGGGCGCGCTTCGACGAGGCGATCGCGCTGATCACGGCCCTCTGGGCCGGCGAGCCGGTGGAGCACGAGGGGCGCTTCTTCCGCTTCGACGGGCCGGCGCAGGCATCGGTCCTGCCCGAGCAGAAGCCGCGGCCGCCGATCTGGGTCGGCGGCAACTCGAAGGCCGCCGTCCGCCGGGCGGCGCGCACCGGCGACGCCTGGTACGCGCCGCCGTTCCCGACGCACGATGCCCTGCGCGAGCTGCTCGCCGTCTTCGAGGAGGAGCGCGAGCGCGCGGGGCTGCAGCCGGCCCCGGAGCTCCCGATCCGTCGCGAGGTGATCGTCGCCGACTCGAAGGAAGAGGCGCGGCGCGGCGCGGAGACGCGCTCGAAGGCCCGTTACCGCACGTACCTCCAGTGGGGCCTCGGCGGCGACCTCGCCGACACCGGCGGCAGCTTCGGCGAGGCGGACGAGACCGAGACGAGCGGCCGCTTCTTCCTCGGCCCGCCGGAGGAGATCGCCGCCTCGCTCCGGCGCCTCGAGGACGAGATCGGGATGACCCATTTCATCTTCAAGCCGCAATGGCCCGGGGTGCCCCACATCGAGGCGATGCGCCAGCTCGAACGGTTCGGGACCGAGGTCATGGCGGTCTGTTGATTGCCTGCCTGGCCGTGTTCTCGCGCGTCTGGCTGAAGCCAGACGCGGGAACGCAGACGCAGGACACAAATGTAGGAGGGGTTCCCAAGGGGAACCCCGTTCCCCTGGCTTCAGGATCCGGGTGTGCGCGCGTCTGCTACCTCACGTCCCACACCCAGCAGACGCGCGCACACCCGGCAAGAAAACAACAGCGGCCGTGTTCTCGCGCGTCTGGTACCTCGGTCCCTGGCCAACCGGACGCGCGAGAACACGGCCAGGCCCTCAATAGGGATAGAGCGTCAGCAGGCTCTGCGTCACGTCCTTGCGCAGGAGCTCGAAGTCGCGCGGCGTCGCCGTGAACGTCGCCACGATCGCGCGGCCGTTGCGGACGGCGGAGACGCCGACGTGTCGCAGGCGGCGGCCGTTCTGCCTGCTCGTGTAGCCCCAGACGGCGAGCCGCGATCGGGTGCCCTGCTGGATCGTCGCCCGGATCGACTTCAAGCCCTCGAGCGCCTTCGGGCCGCTCTTCACGCTCGCGTCGAGGTACTGGCGCAGCGTGATCGTCGCCGGCACCTTCAGCGTCAGGATGTTCACGTTGGCGAGGAAGCCGGAGCGGTCGGTGTCGACGATCCAGAGCTCGGCGCCTTTCTTGAGGACGCCGTGCCGCGGCTCCCAGGTCGACTCGATCATCAGCTCGTAGGTGCGCTCGGGATCGACGAAGCGCGTCGGCGCCGCTCCTGCCGCGCCCGCGCCTCCGGACGACGCGGCGCCGGCGAGGAGTGCGAGGGCGGCGACGACGACCGCGAGCCGGATCCGCGCCATCGACCAAGTGTACGCGCAGGAAGACGAGCGGCTTACGCTCCGGGATCGTGGACGAAGATCGTCCGGAACCAGTGGCGCTCGAGGTTCCGAACGCGCTCCGTGAACTGCGCGAAGCCGCGGATCGCGTTCAGCTCCGGCGTCTCCAGCACTCGGTCGTGCTCCACCTCGTAGATCGCGCAGTAGCGCGGATGCTCGCCGTCGTGCTCTGCCCGGAAGCGCCAGCCGCGGACGAACCCCGGGCACGCGCACGTCTCCGGCATGTGCTTCGTGTCGTACCAGTGGTTGAACGCGTCCTCGACCTCGGGGTCGATGTCGACCGTGATCATGAAGTAGAGCGTGCCCTCGTCGCCCATCGCTCCTCCCGTGCAGGTGACCGTCGCGAACGAGCATCCCACACCCGGGCGATTCTGCGCACGCGCTGACCCCCCGCTACCGTGACCGCATGGACTTCGCGCTCCCCGCGGAGCATGCCCTCCTCCGGGACACCGTCCGCGACTTCGCCGAGCGGGTGGTCGCACCGGTGGCCGAGGAGCTCGACCGCACCGAGGCCTTCCCGCTCGCGATCGTGCGCCAGCTCGGCGACCTCGGCTGGATGGGGATCCCGTTCCCCGAGGAGGTCGGCGGGGCCGGCGGCGACACCCTGGCCTACGCGATCGCGGTCGAGGAGCTCGCGCGCGTCGACTCCTCGGTCGCGATCACGCTCTGCGCGCACACCTCGCTCGGCACGCAGCCGATCTACCTCTTCGGCGACGAGGAGCAGAAGGCTGAGTGGCTGCCCCGCCTCACCTCCGGCGAGATCCTCGGCGCGTTCGGGCTGACCGAGCCCGAGGCGGGCTCGGACGCGGGCAACACCCGGACGACCGCGCGCGACGAGGGCGGCGGCTGGACGATCGACGGGGCGAAGCAGTTCATCACGAACGCGGGCGCGGAGATCTCCGGCGTCGTCACGATCACGGCGCGCACCGGCGAGGACGAGATCTCGAACCTGATCGTGCCGATCCCGACGCCTGGCCTCGACGTGGGCGCGTCGTACCGGAAGATGGGCTGGCGCGCCTCCGATACCCGCCCGCTCGCGTTCGCCGGGTGCCGTGTCCGGTCGGAGGCGCTCCTCGGGAAGCGCGGCGCGGGGCTGCGGCAGTTCCTCCATGTGCTCGACATCGGCCGCATCGGCGTCGCCGCGATGGGGGTCGGGCTCGCGCAGGGCGCCTTCGACGAGGCGCTCGCGTACGCCAAGCAGCGGGTGGCGTTCGGGAAGCCGATCGCGCGCTTCCAGGCGATCCAGGCGAAGCTCGCGGACATGGCGACCGAGATCGCCGCCACGCGCCTCCTCACGTACCAGGCCGCCCGGCTCAAGGACGCCGGCGAGGACTTCACGCTCGTCGCCGCGCAGGCGAAGCTGAAGTCGGGACGGCTGGCCGTCCGCGTCGCCGAGGAGGCCGTGCAGATCCACGGCGGCTACGGGTACATCGAGGAGTATCCGGTCTGCCGCTTCTACCGCGACGCGAAGATCCTCACGATCGGCGAGGGGACGGACGAGATCCAGCAGCTCGTGATCGCGAGGGCGCTCGGCGCATGAACGACCGGAGCGGTCGGCGCATGACCAGGCGTGAGCGGATGGAGGCGCTCGTCGCCGAGCTGCGTGAGCGGACGGCGCGGGTCGCGGAGGGCGGGGGCGAGGGGGCGATGGAGCGGCATCGCGCGCGCGGCAAGCTGCCGGCCCGCGAGCGGATCGACCGCCTGGTCGATCCCGGCACGGCGTTCCTCGAGCTGAACGCGCTCGCCGCCTGGGACATGTACGAGGGCCAGGCGCCCTCGGCGGGGATCGTCACCGGGATCGGCGTCGTCAACGGCACCACGTGCGTGGTCGTCGCCAACGACGCGACCGTCAAGGGAGGCACGTACTTCCCGCTGACCGTGAAGAAGCACCTGCGTGCGCAGGAGGTGGCGGAGCAGAACCGCCTCCCGTGCCTCTACCTCGTCGACTCGGGCGGGGCGTTCCTGCCGCTCCAGGCGGACGTCTTCCCCGACCGCGACCACTTCGGTCGCATCTTCTTCAACCAGGCGCGCATGTCCGCGAAGGGGATCCCGCAGGTCGCCGTCGTCATGGGCTCGTGCACGGCCGGCGGTGCGTACGTGCCGGCGATGTCGGACGAGACCGTGATCGTCCGCGGCACCGGCACGATCTTCGTCGGCGGCCCGCCGCTCGTGAAGGCGGCGACCGGCGAGGAGGTGACGGCCGAAGAGCTCGGCGGCGCCGACGTCCATGCCCGGCGGTCGGGCGTCGCCGACCACTACGCGACCTCTGACGACCACGCGCTCGCAATCGCCCGCGAGATCGTCGCGAGCCTGCACCGGACGTCGCCCGCGCCTCCCTGGGAGGTCGCCGACCCGGAGCCGCCGGCGTCCGACCCGGCCGAGCTCTACGACCTGATCCCCGAGGACTACCGGCACCAGGTCGACGCGCGCGAGCTGATCGCGCGGATCGTCGACGGCTCGCGCCTGCAGGAGTTCAAGCAGCTCTACGGCGAGACGCTCGTCACCGGCTTCGCGCGGATCGAGGGCTACCCGGTCGGGATCCTGGCGTCGAACGGCGTCCTGTTCGCGGAGTCCGCTCGCAAGGGCGCGCACTTCGTGGAGCTCTGCTGCAAACGGCGGCTCCCGCTCGTCTTCCTCCAGAACATCACGGGCTTCATGGTCGGCAAGGAGTACGAGAACGCGGGGATCGCGCGCGACGGCGCCAAGCTCGTGACGGCGGTCGCCTGCGCGGAGGTGCCGAAGTTCACCGTCGTCGTCGGCGGCAGCTTCGGCGCCGGCAACTACGCGATGTGCGGCCGCGCCTACGCGCCGCGTCAGCTCTGGATGTGGCCGAACGCGCGGATCTCGGTGATGGGCGGCGAGCAGGCGGCGACCGTGCTGACGACGGTCGGCGACGCCGACCGCGACGCGATCCGCGCGCGATACGAGGAGGAGGGGAGCCCGTACTACTCGACGGCGCGGCTCTGGGACGACGGCATCGTCGACCCGCTCGACACGCGCCGTGTGCTCGCGCTCGGGATCGCGGCCGCGCTGCAGGCGCCCATTCCCGAGACGACGTTCGGCGTCTTCCGCATGTAGCTCGTACGGGAGAGAGCGTGAGGCGGGAGCGTGAGATCCGGAAGCTGCTCGTTGCCAATCGCGGCGAGATCGCGGCGCGGGTGTTCGCGACGTGCGGGCGGCTCGGGATCGCCACCGTCGCGGTGACGGCGCCGGACGAGCGGGGCGCGTTCCACGCCCGTCGCGCGGACGAGGTCGTCGAGATCGGCTCGTACCTCGATCCCTCCGAGCACCTCCGCGCGGCCGCCGAGACGGGCGCCGACGCGATCCACCCCGGGTACGGCTTCCTCGCCGAGCGGGCCGACTTCGCCGATGCCGTCGAGGCGGCCGGGCTCGTCTTCGTCGGGCCGGCGGGCGACGCGCTCCGGCGGGGCGGCGACAAGCTCGAGGCCAAGCGCGCCGCGCGCGCG
>VGCB01000014.1 GCA_016870235.1 Actinomycetota bacterium
TGTCGTCGCCCGCCGTCACCGTGTGACTGCCCATGTCCTGGTTCTTCCAGACGACGGTGTCTCCGAGGAGGACGTCGAGCTCGTGCGGCACGTAGGCCTTGCCGGGCATCGCCACCTCCCGGACGGCGCCGCCGGTCTCGGCGCCCACGGGCGGCCCGACGGCGAGCGCCGCCGCCACGCCGACGAGGGCGGGCGCGATCCACCGCGTTCTCACGGCGTCACCCGATAGATGCCGATCATCCCGTTCATCATGTGTGACTCGACGTGGCAGTGGTACAGCCACGTGCCGGGCACGTCCTCGACCCAGCGCACGCGGAAGCTCTCGGCGGGCCCGAGCACGCGGGTGTCCGTCGGCGTCCCGTCCGGGGCGAGCCAGCGGTGCCCGTGGACGTGGAACGTGTGGAAGTCGTCGCCCAGCGTGAGGACGTCCCACTGCACGAGCTCGCCGACCTTCGCCCTGAAGACCGGAGTGTTGCCGACGAAGGCCCTCCCGTTGATCGTCATGAACTCGAGGTGGGTGGACAGGAACACGACGAACTCGCGGTCGGGCGGTCGCTCGCCCGGAGCTGCGATCGAGAGGGCGCCGTACATGCCGCCGGCGATGGAGTCCGTCATCGAGGTCGAGTGGTCGTGATACGGCCACACGCCGGCGGAGCCCGGCTCGGCGGTGAGGCGATAGGTGAACTCCTGGCCCGGCTTGACGACGGCGCCGGGCCCCGAGAAGCCGGGGATGTATGCGCCGTCCGAGCCCATGCCGTAGCGCACACCGTGGAAGTGCATCGAGTGCGGCTTGTTCGTGAACGAGTCGAGGTTGCGGAAGTGGACGACGATGCGGTCGCCGACCGACGCCTTGATCAGGGGCCCCTGGAGCCCCTGGTTGCCCGGCGCGTTCGGGATCGGCTGCTCGAAGTCCTTCGTGAACGCGCGGTAGACGACCGTCCGCATCGTCGTCTGCGCGCGGGTGAACCGCTCGTGCTCGATCGCGTTCCGCTGATTCGGGGCGACGTTCCAGGTCATGGGGACGGCGGCGATCCAGTACTCGCGGATCGTGTCTCCGGCGGTGGCGCGGGGGGCGACCAGGACGAGGACGAGGGTCAGGAGCGCGAGCGCCCCTGACCCTCCGATGACCAGCCGTCTCACGGGGTGACGATGATCTTCCCGGACATGTCGGGCCCGTGGAGCAGGCAGAAGTACCGGTACGTACCCGGCTTCGAGAACGTCACCTTGGCGAACCCGGCCAGGCCCTGGGGCGGATTCCCCGGTGCGTTGTCGTTGAGCGGGGTCGAGAGCAGGCCGTTCCCGTGGTTCCTTCCGTCGTAGACGGTCTTCCCGGGCGGCTCCGACCCGTAGACCATGAGCGGGCTGAACTGGTTCGGTGCGCCCGGACCGGTCGGCAGCAGGTCGTGCTTCTTCTGGAACGACTGGAGCCAGGCCTTCGGGCCGAACACCACGTTGTGCACCTCGGTCTTCGAGTGCTCCTTGAAGGTCACGGTCGTGCCGGCCTTCACGGTCAGCGTCTCGGGCTCGTAGGCGAGCCTCGTCGGGCTGGTGAGCCCGGGGCCCATCAGCACGGTGTTCTTCGGCGCCTTCACCTCGGTCGTCTTCGCTGCTCCGGCGGCCGACGCCTGGATGCCGGCGAGAGCCTCCGAGGCGACCTGGGTCGGAGACGGGATCTTCGCCGACGCCGGCTTGACGTCGACCTTCACCTTCATCGACGGGCCATGGACGGTGCAGACGAACGTGAACGCGCCCGGCTTGTTGAACGCCCACGTCACCGACGCCGGCGGCGCCTTCGGGTTGGGCGGGCTGAGGACACCGCTTGCGACCGGCGTGCCCTTCACGACCTCCTTGCCGGGGATCGGGCCGAACACCTGCGGGTTGTAGGCGAGCTTCGGCTGGCCGTTGAACCAGAACGGCTCACCGTCGGCGCCCGTGACACCGTCGAACGTCCCCTCACCCGGGATCAGGAGCCCGGGCAGCTTGCCCGGGAAGTAGGCGACCGTGTGGAAGGAGGCGCTCTTGAACGTGATCGAGTCACCGACGTGCACGGCGACCTTGGCCGGGAAGAACGCGTTGAGCGTCGTCATCTTCGGCGCGTTCGTGAGTGGTGCCTGCTCCCCCGCGAGCACGGTGTAGGTGGCTCCGCCGGCCGCATGGCCGACGGCGGCGAGCACTCCTGCCGCGACGAGCGCGACGACGCTCACCGCAATGGAAGACCTGCGCATTTGCACTCCGACCTCCCAGTCGATCTGTTCGACGCCCCACCTGGACGGCTCGAACCGCCTTGCGCGCTACCGGCCTACCACGTCCGTCGCACCGTTAAACGAGTTCGGGCAAGACCCGCACGTGCCACGAGCAGGCGCTTGCGACCGGCAGGCCCGTCTCCGGCTCGGCCTCCGGACAGCCCCCGGCGCGTTCACGCGTCGCATCTCCGCCTACGCGACGATGCGGTACACCTGGAACACCTCCGCGAAGGCGCGGCTCACGTTGGTGCCGTGGACGCGGGCGAGGTTCCAGACGTACTCCTCGTTCGCGTAGCGGCGGTGCTGCTGGGACGCGTAGCGCGAGACGGCGGCGACCTTGCGCTCGATGTGATGCTCCTCGAGCGCGACGTACGCGCCGTACGAGAAGTCGAAGTTGTTCCACGGGATCTCGTAGCCGAGGATCGTCGTGCGCTTGAACGCGCGGAGCCCTTCCTGTGCGATCGTCTGGTGATCCTGGTGCACATCGTGGAGCGACGGCTGGAAGACGATCTCGGGCTCGAAGTCCTCCCACATCGCGACGAGGAGCTCGAGGATGTCCTGCCGCCGCTCGGGGAACGTGCGGACGTCGAAGTCGTGCACGGTGAGGCACGACTCGGGGATCCCGAGCTCGGCCGTCGCCTCCCGCACCTCGCGGGCGAGGGTGTCGGGCGGGAACCCGTCGGGGAGCGAGCGGGTCGCGATCGAGAACGCGACGTACCGCACCTCGCACCCGGCCTCGACGAGCCTGGCCATCGTCCCACCGCACCCGAACTCGCCGTCGTCGGTGTGGGGCGCGAGGACAAGGGCCCGGCGGCAGGCCTCGATCACGCGGACGTCTCGATCTCGGGGCTCGCGGGCACGTCGGGCGGAGCATAGTCCTCGGAGAGAGGGGCGCCCGCGGGCGGCGGCTTCTTCGGCACGCGGGCGACCAGGCCGACGAGGCCGAGGAGCGCCCAGGTCGTCGGGTCCTCGAAGAACGCGCCGTAGAACAGGCTGTGGACCGCGATCGCGACGAGGACGGTACCGACGGCGAGCGAGACGCGCGAGGTGAACCCGCGACCCAGCCGGCGCAGGGTGGCGAGGATCACGGCGACGAGCAGCCACCCGTAGAGCGCGAGGCCGAGGACGCCCTGCTCGGCCGCGATCGTGACCGGCGTCGTGTGCGAGACCCCCCGCCGCTGCTGCGCGCCAACGAGGCCGTGCCGGCGCGAGTACTCCTTCGCGAACCCGCCCGTGCCGACCCCGTGGGCCGGGTGGCCGGCGAAGATCCGGACGCCTTCGGCGACGAGGTTCGAGCGGCCGCTCGTGACCTTCGTGAACCCGCTGTCGGCACGATCGACGATCTGCTCGCGCACCTGTGGCACTGCGAAGGTGACGGCAGCCGCGACGGCTCCGAGCGCGACCACCCCCACGACCGCGCGCCGCCCCCAGGCGACGGCGACGGCGACCGCGATCCCGGCGGCGAGCGCGACGAAGCTCGACTGCGAGAACGAGATCAGGAGCCCGAACCAGGTGGCGACCGCGATCGCGTACAGCCCGACGACCCGGCGCCCCGCAGCCCCGCCGAGCAGGATCCCGGCAAGCGTGACCAGGATCGCAGCGGCGAGGTAGCGCCCGTACACCGAGGGATCCCAGAAGACCGAGTTGACGCGGAAGAACGGCGCGTACGTGTTGGAGACGATCACGCCGGGGTTCCAGAAGACGTCGCGCGTGATCCACTGGTAGGCCCCGACCAGGGCGTAGGCGAGCGCCGTGCCGACGAGCGCGGCCCAGAGCCAGGTGAGGTAGCGGCCGCGCCACGGCAGCCGCGCGATCCCGACGGCGAGAAGCCCGAAGGGCACGACGAACGCCGCCAGGAAGATGGCGCCCTTCCGCGGGTCGTCCGTCCAGAGGACGGTGACCCCGGTCCAGGCGACGACCGCGGCGAGCGGGAGCGCGATCGGCCCGAGCTCGCGCGTTCTCGAGTCGCCGCGCACGAGCTGCGAGGCGAGCGCGAGCCAGAGCGCCGCGATGACGCCGTAGAGCGGCACGAGCAGGTTGACCTTCTCCGAGCCGACGTCGACGGGAACGCGGATGGGGATGCAGGCGAGCGTGGCGAAGGCGAGGAGGTAGGGCTGCCGCAGGAGCACCCAGGTGCCCGCCGCCGCGACGAGGCCGCCGGCCACGACGCCGCCGACGAGGAGGGCGAGGGAGGCTTCGGGCAAGAGGTAGACGGCCATCGCGACGAAGCCGGCGGCGATGGCGACGAGCCCGGCGAGGCGATGCTCGCGCCGGACGCCGGCGAGCAGCGCTGCGAGCCCGACGCACGCGACGAGCCCGCCGATCTTGGCGACGACGATCAACGCGCCGGCCTTCGCACGACGACCGTCGCACGTGCCGAGCGCCCACCAACGCTGACGACGAGGTTGTAGCGACCGGGAACGGCGGGAGCACGGAGGCGCAGCCTCCCCGTCGCCGCCCGTCCCGAGCGCTTCGCGAGCTTCCACGTGAACGAGCGTGCGTCGGCGACGACGCGGACGTCGACGATCTCCGACGGGCGCGCGCGGATCAAAGAGCGCCCGAGCGCGACATAGCGCACGCTCACCGGCACGGCACGGGTCGGCCGGCCGACGTTCCCGGCCAGGTCGACGGCGCCGAGCGTGACCCCGTACGTGCCCGGGTCGACGGGCACGCCGCTGACGCGTCCGTTCCACTCGATGCGCCCCTTCTGCGCACTCCCGCGCCTGAGCGTTTGGCGGTCGCCGTCGACGAAGAGCGCGACCCGCGCGCGCTCGTCGACCCGGTACTCCGCGGCGACCCGGTCACGACGCCCGTCGCCGTCCGGCGAGATCGCGAGCGGCGAGACGGACACGAGCACGATCGTCGGCGGCGTCGCGTCGACTCTGATCCTGTTCCTCATCAGGATCGTCCGGCGGTTCCGATCGAGATGGACGCGCGGCCGGTAGACGCCCTCCTCGGCCCGGGCGCCCGAGTCGATCCTGCCGTTCCAGTAGACGGTCACCCTGCCCTGACGGCGCGCGGAGCCGCGGACGAGCTCGCGCACGACCTCGCCGTCCGAGCCGACGATCTCGACATCGAGGATGTCGCGGCGGCGCAGGACGAAGCTGATCGACGCCACGTCGGTCGTGCACTCGCAGTCGGGCGAGAAGACCGGCGTCACCGCGATCGGGCCGCGGATCGGCGACGGCGACAGCTTCAGCCGCTCGGTGATGACGAAGGCGACGGCGGTCGCGACGAGAAGTCCTGCGACGAGAGCGGCCGGGGCGTATCGCGACCGTCTCGTCACTGCGGTGGGATTCTAGTGCCGCCCGGCCCCGTCGTCGGCCGTCACGGGGCGGCGACGGTCGTGTCCGCAGGCAGACTGATCGAGCACCCCATGCGCCGCCCTCTCGCCCTCGCAGCCCTCTGCCTCGCCGCGGTCGTCGTCGGCGCGGCGGCCGCCTACGTGCTGACGCAAACGCCGCCGACCGGCCATCTCGAGACGGATCTCAGCGACGTCACGGTCGTCGCACCCGAGCCGGCCCCGCCCGAGCCCGAGCCGAAGCCGAAGCCGAAGCCGCCGGGCCCGTCGACACCGCCACCGAAGCCGAAGCCGAAGCCGGCCCCCGAGCCCGAGCCCGAGGTCGATCGCATCTGCTGGCCGATGTTCGGCGGCGGGCCCGAGCGGTCGCTCGCCCGCCTCGACCTGAAGCTCGGCATCCCGCGGAAGCGGCCCCTCTGGGCCCGCGGGCTCGGGGCGTTCATCGAGTTCCCCGCCGTCTACTGCGACGGGATGCTGTACGTGAACAACGACGACGGCGAGACCTTCGCGATCCAGGCGGCGACCGGGAAGGTGCGCTGGCGCCGCCTGGGGGACGCGCCGAAGCCGTCGTCGCCGGCGATCGCCGGCGACCTCGTGATCGTCACCTCGAAGAACGGCAAGGTCGACGCCTTCGACCGCAAGACCGGCCGGATCGTGTGGGAGCTGCGCATGAGCTCGAACGTCGAGTCGTCGCCGGCCGCGCTCGGCGGGCTCGTGTTCTTCGGCGCGAACGACGGGCGCCTCTTCGCAGCCGACTCGCAGACGGGCCAGGTCCGCTGGGCCTTCGACACGGGCGGACGGATCAACTCGAGCCCGACCATCGTCGCCGACCGCGTGTGCATCACGACGTACGCCGGCTCGATCTTCTGCCTGCGCCGCGCGGACGGCGGGCTCGTCTGGCGGACGTTCGTCAAGCGCGACGCGTTCCGCTACGAGAGCTTCTACGCAAGTGCGTCGAGTGACGGCGAGCGTCTCTTTACGACCGCTCGCAGCGGCAAGGTGGTGGCGCTCTCGGCGGAGACCGGGCGCGTCGAGTGGACGCAGCGCGTCGGCGGCCTCGGGTACCCGACGCCGGCGGTCGGAGCCGACCGGATCTTCGTCGGCGGGTTCGACGGCATCATGCGCGCGTTCCGATCGACCGACGGCACGGAGATCTGGCGGACGAAGATCGGCGGGCGCATCCTGGGCGCCCCGTTCGTCGCGGGCAACCTCGTGTTCGTGGCCACGCTGGAGACACGCACCTTCGCCGTGAGGGCGTCCGACGGCCAGGTCATGTGGAGCCTCAACATCGGCAAGTACTCACCGGGGATCGCGACCGAGCGGGCCTACTACCTCTCGCTCAACGGGATCCTCGCCGCCTTCCCGGGCACCCTCGGGCCCGACTGACGAGCCGAGACCCGCCCCCTCGAGCGGACACAGCCGTCGCGGAGACGTCCGGCCGAGCCCGGACGGGGAGGGGCGAAGCGGGGCTCAGGGAGAGGGCGGAGCCGGCAGCAGCGACAGCTCCGCCAGCCGTGCGAGGACGCGCGCGGTCGATTCCTCCGGGGTCATGCCCGACGTGTCGAGGCGGAGCTCCGGCTGCTCGGGCTCCTCGTAGGGCGAGGAGACACCGGTGAAGTCGGCGATCTCGCCGGCGAGGGCCCGCTTGTAGAGCCCCTTGACGTCGCGCTCGACGCAGGTCTCGAGCGGGGTCGCGACGTGGATCTCGACGAACGTGCCGTGCTCGGAGACCATCGCGCGCGCCCTGCCGCGGGCCTCGGCGAACGGCGAGATCGCGGAGACGACGACGGCGGCGCCGGCCCGCGTGAGGCGCGAGGCGACCCACCCGATCCGCTCGATGTTCGCGTCGCGATCCTCCTTCGAGAAGCCGAGACCCTTGGAGAGGTGCGTGCGGACGACGTCGCCGTCGAGCTGCTCGACGAGGAGCCCGCGCTCGACGAGCTCGGCCGACACGCGCGACGCGAGCGTCGACTTGCCGGCACCCGAGAGCCCCGTGAACCAGAGGGTGAATCCACGCGCTGCCGCCACGGTCGGCGATCGTACCCTCGGAGCTCGCAGCACAGCGCCGCCCGCCGTCGACCTGCTAATACTTCCCGAAATGAAGCGAGCTGCCCTCAGGGCCCATCCCTACCGCGAGACGCACGTCATCGACGAGCGCGCGCCGCGGACGAACCAGACGGTGATCGGGGCGGTCGCGGCCGTGGCCGTCGTCGTGGGGCCGTGGTGGCTGCTCGCGATCCTCGCCGCGCAGCTGGCGATCGGGCTCCAGCTCGGGCGCCGCTACTGCCTGCCGTGCGCGTTCTACTTCGAGGTGATCCAGCCGCTCTTCGGCGAGGGCCAGCTCGAGGACGCACGGCCGCCGCGCTTCGCCAACATGGTCGGCCTCGTCTTCCTCGCCGCAGCGTCCGGCTTCTACGCGGCCGGCCTCGAGACCGTCGGCGCCGCGATCGGGCTGATGGTCGCCGCGCTCGCGCTGCTCGCGGCGGCCACGGGCTTCTGCGCGGGCTGCACGGCGTACAAGATCGGCTACCGGCTGACGGGGCGCAGGTTCGTCAGCTGCCCGCTGCCGCCGGCACTGCCCGAACGGGCCTGACCGCACCGCCGGCCGACCGTTTCGGTGTAGGTTCGGGTGAGACCGGCCCCGGACGAAAGGATCGCGCGTGGGAGGCACACCGACCTCCGTCACCCTGACCGTGAACGGCGTCGAGCGGACGCTCGAGGTCGAGCCGCGCATGCTGCTCGTCCACGCCCTGCGCGACGACCTCGGCCTCACGGGCACGAAGGTGGGTTGCGACACGAGCCAGTGCGGCGCCTGCACCGTGCACGTGGACGGCCGAGCGGTCAAGAGCTGCACCGTCCTCGCCGTCCAGGCCACCGGCGCCGAGGTGACGACGGTCGAGGGGATCGGCTCGCTCGCGCGCCTGCACCCGCTCCAGGCGGCCTTCGTCGAGCAGGACGGCCTGCAGTGCGGCTTCTGCACGTCCGGGATGATCATGACCGCGCTCGACCTGCTCGCGCGCGACCCCGACCCGGACGGCGAGACGGTCCGGCACGCGCTGGCCGGGAACCTCTGCCGGTGCACCGGGTACGAGACGATCGTCGACGCCGTTCGCGCCGGCGCCGCGACGATGCGGAGCCCGGCGTGATCCCGGCCGCGTTCGACTACGTCCGGCCAGGCTCGATCGAGGAGGCGCTCGCCGCGCTCGCCGACCCCGACGCGAAGGCGCTCGCCGGCGGGCATTCGCTGATCCCCGCGTTGAAGGTGCGACTCGCGCGGCCGTCCGTCCTCGTCGACCTTCGCGATCTCGACCTGCGGGGCGTCGCGATCGACGAGGCAGCCGTCACGATCGGCGCGCTGACGACCTACGGCGAGGCCGCACGCGCACTCGCCGGCGTCAGCGGCGTCGACGCGCTCCGGGAGGCGATCGGCTCGGTCGGCGATCTCCAGATCCGGAACGCCGGCACGATCGGCGGCTGCATCGCCCA
This sequence comes from Actinomycetota bacterium, assembly GCA_016870235.1. The sequence goes on from VGCB01000014.1 coordinate 9,031, forward strand.
CGCAGACCCGGCCTCCGACGTCGCCGCCGCGGTGCTGGCCCTCGGCGCGCGGCTGACCGCCCAGTCGCCCGCGGGGACGCGCGAGATCGCCGCGGACGACCTCTTCCTCGGCCCGTTCACGACCGCGCTCGCCGCGCAGGAGCTGATCACCGAGATCACGATCCCTCGCGGCGGCGGCTCGGCCTACGCCTCGGTGGAGGATCTCGCGTCGGGCTATCCCCTTGCCGGCGCCGCCGTCCGCCTCGCGCGTGCCGGCGAGAGCGACGGCTCCTGCCGCGTCGCGCTGACGGGGGCGCTGGGCGCGCCGAGCAGGCTGCCGTCGGTCGAGGCGCTGATCGAGCGTGAGGGCGTCGAGGCCGACCTCTCGGCTGCGCTCTCCGCGCTCGAGCTCGCGACCGACGACGTCGCCTATCGCCGTCACCTCGTCGAGGTCGTCGTCCGGCGCGCCGCAGCTCGAGCCGTCGAAAGGAGCGCCGCGTGAGCATCGAGGAGCTGGACACGACCGTCGTCGGCGTGCGCCGACCGCGGATCGAGGCCCCGACGAAGGTCACGGGCACCGCGCTCTACGCGTCCGACCTCCCGGTCGCCGGCCTGCTGCACGGCCGGTTCGTCCCGAGCCCGTACGCGCACGCGCGGATCGTCTCGATCGACGCCGCCGCTGCGCTCGCTCTCGACGGGGTGGCCGCCGTCCTCTCGGCCGCGGCTCTCCCGATCGCGGGCTCGGGGACGCGGGCGCTCGAGCCGCTCGCGCGCGAGGAGGCACTGTACGCCGGGCAGCCGGTCGCGCTCGTGCTGGCCGAGAGCGAGGCGATCGCCGAGGATGCGGCCGAGCTGGTCGTCGTCGACTACGAGCCGCTGCCCGCGGCCGTCGACCTCGACGCGGCGCTCGACGCCTCCGCGCCTCCCGCGCGGACGAGCACGGTAGGCGCGGCCGACGCGGCCGACATGGCGGTGCACGGCGATGCGGCCGGCTCGGTCGAGGAGGCGGCGCCGACCGCGTCCCCGAACGTGACGAGCACGCACCGGCTCGAGCACGGCGACGTCGACGCGGCCTTCGCCGCGAGCGCCGCCGTCGCCGAGGGCGTCTTCCGCACGGGCTGGGTGCACCAGGCCTACATCGAGCCGCAGGTCGCGACCGCGTGGGTGGAGCCGGACGGGACGGTCGCGATCCACTCGAGCACGCAGGGCGCCTCCTTCGCGCGCGCCGCCGTCGCCCGCGTCGTCGGGATCCCGCTCGAGAAGGTGAAGGTGACCCCGGCCGTCGTCGGCGGCGGCTTCGGCGGCAAGATCGTCCTGATCGAGCCGCTCGTGGCTGCGGCCGCGCTCGCCGCTCGCCGCCCGGTGAGGATCGCGTACACGCGCACGGAGGACCTGTCGGCGACGAACCCCGCGGCCGGGCTTCGCCTCGAGGTGAAGGTCGGGATGGACGCGGAGGGCACGCTCACGGGGATCCGCTCCCGCATCGCGGTCGACGAGGGAGCGTACGGCGACATGTCGCCGTCCGGGCTGATCGGCCCCAGGATCGGCGCGGGCTACACGTGGCCCGCCTGGGACGTCGAGGTGACGGCGGTGAAGACGAACAAGTTCGGGCCCGGCGCCTACCGCGGCCCGACCGCGACGCAATGCACGTTCGCGATCGAGCAGCTCGTCGACGAGCTCGCAGACCGTCTCGGCCTCGACCCCCTCGAGGTGCGGCTCCGGAACGCGCCGACCGAGGGCGCGCAGAAGCTCGACGGCGCCTGGCCGGCGGTCGCCGCCCGCGAGGCGCTCGAGGCAGCGGGGGAGCATCCGCTCTGGCGGAAGCGCGCCGCGCTCCCGCAGGACGAGGGGATCGGGCTCGCGTACGGCCTCTTCCCCGGCGCGCGATTCGCCGCGGGCGCGGTGTGCCGGATGGAGCCGGACGGCTCGATCGCCGTCGTCACGGGCCTCGCCGACATCACCGGCACGGCGACCGCGATCGCGGCGATCGCGGCCGAGACGCTCGGTCTCTCGTTCGAGCAGGTGCGCGTCAACGTCGTCGAGGCCTCAGCGGCGCCGCAGACGCCGGTCAGCGGCGGCAGCGCGATCACGTACTCGGTCGGCAAGGCCGTCCGGGCAGCGGCCGAGGACGCCCGGGAGCAGATCCTGCGGATCGCCGCCGACGAGCTCGAGATCGCGCCGGCCGACCTCGAGATCGTCGACGGCGCCGTCCGTCCGATCGGCAGCCCCGATCGCGGCGTCACCCTGTCCGACATCGCGCGCAAGTCGACCGGCTTCGGGAATGCCTACCCGCCGGTCGAAGGACGGGGCGCCACCGTGCCGGCCGAGCTCTCGCCGTCGGCGTGCGTGAACATCGTGCACGTCCGGGTCGACCGCGACACCGGCCGCGTCGACGTGCTCGACGTCGCCCACGTCCAGGACGTCGGCCGTGCGATCAACCCGCTCCTCTGCGAGGGCCAGATGCGTGGGGGGGTCACGCAGAGCATCGGCTACGCGCTCTTCGAGGAGCTCGTCCACGACGAGGACGGGCAGCTGCAGACGCCGACGTTCCTCGGCTACGCGATCCCACGCGCCGAGCACGTGCCGGCGATCGACACGGTCATCATCGAGGTGCCCTCGAAGCACGGCCCGCTCGGGGCGAAGGGGATCGGCGAGTCGGCCATCGTCCCCGGCGCAGCCGCGATCGCGAACGCGATCCACGCGGCGACCGGCGCCCGACTGCGGACGATGCCGATGACGCCCCGGCGCGTCTGGCAGGCGCTGCGCGAGAGCTGACGCGCGTCAGCCGTCGTCGACCGCGACGGGCGGGGCCTCGACGCGGCTCCGGGAGCGGGCCCGCAGGGCCCGGATCCCGGTGACCGCCCCCACGAGGAGGGCGACGACGATCCCACCGATGAGGACGGCGTCGGCGCCGGGGAAGTCGATGAGCTTCGTCCCCGCCAGGAAGAGCGTGGTCGCGAGCGCGACACGCATCGCGCGGTCGGGCAGGTGCACGGTGAACCGGCCGCCGATCAGGATCCCCGGGATCGAGCCGACGAGCAGGGCGCCCGTAGCCGCGTAGTCCACGTTGCCGCCGATCAGGTGGCCGATGCTCGCGACCCAGAGCAGCACGGCGGCGTGGAAGATGTCCGTGCCGACGACCTTGACCGCGGTGAGCGGGTAGAGGATGAGCATCGCGAGCCCGAAGAACGTGCCCGAGCCGACGGACGTGAGACCGACGACGAAGCCGCCGATGACGCCGATGACGATGGCGGAGCGGCGGTCGCGACGGGCGAGGAGGAACGGCAGGTCGGTGCCGTGCGAGCGCATGAACGCCTTCAGCAGGAAGCCGATGCCGCAGATGACGAGCGCGACGCCCAGGACGACCTTGGCCGAGTCCTGGAACCCCTCCCCGTAGCGTCGCTCGAGCCACTCCGAGAGGCCGACGCCGCCGAGCGACGCGGGCGCCGACCCGGCGAGCATCCAGAGGGCCAGCCGCGCGTGGACGTGGCCGAGCTTGCGGTGCTGGACGGCGCCGAACGACTTGAAGATGGCGCCGTGGAGGATGTCGGTGCCGATCGCGACCGTCGGCTTGAATCCGAAGACGAGCACCAGGAGCGGCGTCATCAGGGAGCCGCCGCCCATGCCCGTGACGCCGACGAGCAGGCCGATCAGCAGTCCCGCGAGGGCGAGCGTCCAGTCCACGCGGAGATGCTAGCGCATATCCGCTTATTGATTGAATTAGTGATATTTATGATCGACTCCCCGTCCGACTTCAGTCGGACGGCGGCGCGCCCCGGCGTTGGCCGTCAGTCGGGAGGACCCGTGCCACGGAGGCCGGGCGGAGGTGGCGGCGCCGGCTTCACGGGCAGCCCGGCAGCCAGCCATGCCTCGAACCCGCCGATCACGTCCCCCGCGTCGACGCCGGGCTCA
>VGCB01000015.1 GCA_016870235.1 Actinomycetota bacterium
TCGCCGCGCGCACCTCCTCGGGCGCGCCGTCGAGGCCCGCGGCGAGGAGCGGCGCGCCCAGCCGGACGGCGCCGCCTCCGAGCGCCGTCTCGACGACGCAGGCGTCGCGGTAGGGGTCGATCACGAGCCGCGACAGGTTCGCGGGCAGGAACACGAGGTCGTCGAGCGTGGCCACGGCCGGCTCGAACCGCCGTTCTCCGGTCAGCGAGAGCCGGCGGGTGAAGAGCGCGCGCTGCTTGCGCCCGTCGGCGGGCTTCGTCCGCGCCATCACGAAGATGTCCTCGCGCGTGCGCACGGAGTAGTCGGACGACCCGGTCTCGGCGTCGCAGCGGTAGCAGCGGGCTGCCTCGCGCCGCGCCGCCTCGAGGTCGTAGGTCGACTCGATCTCGGGGAATGCGACCGGGTTCTCGCCGAGCCCGTGGAACGCCTGGTGCTCGCGCTGGAACTCCTCCCACTGCGGGTCCTGGGCGACCGGCACCCGGCGGGTCTTGTACGGCGTCCGGTAGGGGAGCGGCGCCTCGACGCCTTCGAGGAAGGCCTTCACGTAGTAGGCGGCGCGGTGGCCGTGGTACATCGCGGTCACGATCGTCGAGGGCCCGAAGGCGCCGTCGCCCGCCGCGAACACCTTCGGGCGGGCCGTGTGCATCGACTCCCAGTCGGTCGCGATCCGGTCGCCGGCCATCAGCTGCTCGCCGTCGAGGTGCTCGGACTGCGCGCGCTGGCCGATCGCCATGATCACGAGCCCGGCGGGCAGGTCGTGCTCCGAGCCGGAGATCTCGATCGAGACGCGGCGCCCGTCGTCGCCCGGGTCGCCGAGCTCGGTGCGGCGGCAGCGCAGCACGAGCTCGCCGTCGACCTCGTGCACGCCGACCGGCTGGGTGTTGTAGACGATCTCGACGCCCTCCTCGATCGCGCCGTGGAGCTCGTCCTTCCGAGCGGGAATCTCGGCCGGCCCGCGCCGGTAGACGATCTGCACGTGCTCGCAGCCGGGAAGGCGCTTCGCGACACGGCAGGCGTCCATGGCGACGTCGCCGGCGCCGACGATGATGACGCGTGCCGGCATCGCGGGCCGCGCGCCGCCGTTGACGTCGCGGAGGAACTCGACGCCGTCGAGCACCCGCGGGTCGTCGGCGTTCTCGACCGGCGGGTTCTTCGCCCACCAGGAGCCGATCGTGAGCAGCACCGCGTCGTGGCGCTGCTCGAGCTCGGCGAGGGTGACGCCGCTGCCGAGACCGGTCTCGAGGTGGACGGTGATCCCGGGGCAGCGGGCGAGCATCCGGTCGATGTCCTCGCGGAAGACCTCGGGCGGGCAGCGGAAGGCGGGGATCCCCCAGGTCATGAAGCCGCCGAGCATCGAGGAGAGCTCGTAGACGTGCACCGCGTAGCCGGCCTCGGCGAGGTCCTGCGCCGCCGTCAGCCCGGCCGGGCCGCCGCCGACGACGGCGACCGTCGCCGTCTGCGTCACCGGCACCGCGGGCGGCCGGTAGCTCGCGCCGAGCTGATCCATCACGTACCGCTTCAGGTTCCGGATCGCGAGCGGCCCGTCGGAGTCGGTGCGGCGGCAGGCGGGCTCGCACGGTGCGTCGCAGACGCGGCCGCACACCGACGAGAACGGGTTCGTCGCCGTGATCGCCTCGAACGCCTTCTCGATCTCGCCCTCCCAGATGTACGCGATGTACGAGGGCGCATCGGTGCCGATCGGGCACGCCACCTGGCAGGGAGCGGGGACGAAGTTGACGTCGGGCGTGTCGTCGCGCTCGGCGAGCTCGTCGGGAACGGGGGCCGGCTCGACCCGGTCGATCCCGTAGACCTCGGGCTCGGGCGGCGTCGTGAGGCTCATGCGACGGCGCGCGCGAGCGTGTTCCCGGTCGCCTCGGGCGCGTACGGGAGCCGCGTGATCTCGGCCGCCTCCGGGGTCAGCGCGACGAGGTCGTCGCGGGAGAGGTCGTAGACCGAGCCGTACCCGTGCGCGTGCACGACGCTGGCGAGCTGCCAGCGCACCGCCTCGAGGTAGCGGTGGATGTTCCACGACTCCGCGTCGACGTCGTAGCGCGCCTCGTAGACCGGATCCTGCGTGGCGATCCCGACGACGCACTGGCCGACCGCGCACTGCAGGCAGGCGATGCAGCCGCCCGCGATGATCGTGCTCGTGCCGAGCGCGACGCCGTGGGCGCCGAGCGCGATCGCCTTCGCCGTGTCGATCCCGTCCTTGATCCCGCCCATCAGCATGATCGGCATCCCGCTCGCGCCGAGCGCGTCGAGCGCGTCGAGCGCCTCCACGATCGCCGACAGGGTCGGGATCCCGACGAACTCGAGCACCTCGTTCCCGGCGGCGCCGGTCGAGCCCTGCATGCCGTCGAGGCAGACGTAGTCGAACCCGTCCTTGAACGCGATCTTGACGTCGTCGCGCACGCGGCCGGCGCCGAGCTTGACCGAGACCGGCTTCTCCCAGCCGGTCGCCTCGCGCAGCTCCTCGACCTTGATCACGAGGTCGTCGGCGCCGAGGACGTCGGGGTGGCGGGAGGGCGAGCGCAGGTCGATCCCGGCCGGGATCCCCCGGAGCCGCGCGATGTCCTCGGTCACCTTCTTCGCCATCAGCTGGCCGCCGAGGCCGGGCTTCGCGCCCTGCGAGACGTAGATCTCGATCCCGTCGGCGGCCCGCATCGCGTGGACGCTCCAGCCGAGCCGGCCGCCGAGCATCTGCACGACGACCCGCTTCGCCGCCTCCCGCACCTCGGGGATGAGGCCGCCCTCGCCGGAGTTGTCGCAGATGTCCGAGAGGGCCGAGGCGCGGGCGAGCGCCACCTTGGTCGACTTCGAGAGCGCGCCGTACGACATCGGCGCGATCATCGCGGGCATCGAGAGCTCGATCGGCGTCGCCCCGAAGCGCCCTCCCAGGGAGGAGCGAAGGTCGACCTTGGCGACGACGTCGGGGTCGGGCTCGACCCGGGTCAGGTCGGCGCGGAAGGCGAGGTCGGAGAGGTGGGGGAGCGGCCGCGTGGCGCCGTAGCCACGGATGCGGTAGCGGCCGATCTGCGCCTTGACCGAGATGTCCTCCTGCACCTTCGCGTTCCAGTAGTCGGTGCGCTCGGAGCCGACGAAGAACGGCACCACCCGCACGCGCGGCTCGGTGCGCGCGTAGCGGAGGTTCCGGCCGGCGTTGACGATCTTCTTGAACGTCCCCGAGAAGGGCACCTGCCAGCGCTCGAGGAACGCGAGGACGTCGTCGAGCTCGTGGGGCTCGACGTCGGCGAGCATCGCATCCTGGCCGAGCGAGCCGACCTTGCCGCCGACGTAGATCGAGCCGCCGTGGATGTCCTGGCCGACGAGCTCGCCCGAGTCGCCGCAGACGATCAGGCGGCCGCCGTACATCATGTAGCCGGTCATGAAGTTGGCGTTGCCGCCGCAGCAGAGCGTGCCCTCCTTCATCACCTGGCCGGCGCGGGAGCCGATGTTGCCGTGCACGATCACGTCGGCGCCGCGGATCGCGACCCCGGGGATGGCGCTCGCGTTGCCGCGGACGACGACCGTGCCGGCGGTCATGTTGTCGGCGAGCCCCCAGCCGACGTTGCCCTCGACCTCGACGGTCGGCCCGTCGGAGAGCCCGGCGCAGAAGTACCCGGCCGAGCCGTGGATCCGCAGCCTGACGGGGGCGGTCAGGCCGACGCCGATGTGGTGGCGGGCGTCGGGGTTCGCGACGTCGACGTCCTCGCCCTGATCCCCGTACGCGCGGATCAGCCGGTTGGCCTCGGTGACCGAGACCTGCGCGAGGTCGATCGTGGCCATCAGCCTCTCTCTACGCAGCCTTGCGCCAGGTGCGGTACGTGCCGGGGGCCGGCTCGGTCGTCTCGAGCGCGCGCCCGGGGAAGAGCTTGTTGAGCGAGACCTCCTCGGACGCGACGGCGACGATGTCGCCGTCCTCGTACAGCACCATCGGCTTCGCGGCCAGGCGGTCCTTCGCGTACCCGATCTCGTCCTTCGTCGAGACGAGGAAGGAGAACGTGCCGTCGAGGTCCTGGATCGACTGCGCGAGCGCCTCCTCGAGCTGCGCGCCCTGGGCGAGCTTGTCGGCGAGGTAGACGGCGATCAGCTCGGAGTCGTTGTCGGTGTGGAACTCGAACCCGCGCTTCTCGAGCCGGCGACGCATCTTGTAGTAGTTCGTGATCTGCCCGTTGTGGACGATGGCGATGTCGGAGAACCCGGTCGCCCAGAAGGGATGCCCCGCCTCGGGCGAGACGGCCGACTCGGTCGCGAGCCGCACGTGCCCGATGCCGTGGGTGCCGTCGAACCCGGCGATGCCGTACGCGTCGTCGACGTCGTGCGCGGAGCCGACGTCCTTGATGATGTCGAGGCTCTCGCCGATCGAGGCGAGCTTCGCCTCGTGCTCCATCGCGTAGGAGAGCTGCTGCAGGTCGCCGTCGAAGCGGACGAGGAAGCGCGCGGTCGTGCCGGCCACCTCCTCTTCGACGATCTCGGCCCCGAGGCCGGCGAACCGCGCGCGGATGTCCGCCACGGTCGACTGCGCCTCGTCGCCCTCCCCGACGAAGAAGCGGAGGCGCAGATCGCTGCGGCCGCCGTCGCCGGCAGTCGCCGCGGAGCCGTGGTAGAGCGCGAACCCGGTCGAGTCGGGGCCCCGGTGCTGGCAGCCGTCGAGCATCGTGATCAGGTCGCGGCCGAGCTCGTGGCGCAACCCGTCCTTGTAGAGGATCCCGGCGATCCCGCACATCAGCACCGCTCCTTCCGGTCAGGCATCGTCTTCATAGAGGATATCGACATAGATTCGCGCCATCCACAGCCGACTATGACCGATTTTCTCATCCTTATATAGAGGGATCCTCCATATAGATCAGATTCTGAGAGCGGCGTCGGAGCGCCGCGCTCAGAACCTGGTCAGGTACTCGCGCACCTCCCACGGGGTCACCTGCTCGTGGTAGGTCGCCCACTCGTCCTGCTTGACGCGGACGTAGTAGTCGACGTAGTCCTCGTCGCGACCGCGACCGAGCGCGGCGCGCAGCGCCTCGTCCTGCTCGAGCTCGCGTGTCGCGTCGAGCAGGTTGCCGGGGAGGGTCTGCATCCCGCGCGCGAGCAGGTCGCGGAAGGGGATGGCGTAGAGGTTCTCGTTGTTCGGCTCGCCGGGGTCGGCGCCGGTCGCGAGCCCGTCGAGGCCCGCGGCGAGCACGGCGGCGGCGGCGAGGTAGGGGTTGCAGGCGCCGTCGATCGTGCGGTCCTCGATCCGTCCCGGCCCGGGGATGCGGTAGGCCTGCGTGCGGTTGTTGTGGCCGTACGAGATCCACACGGGCGACCAGGTGGCGCCCGACGTCGTCGTCCCGCGCTTCAGCCGCTTGTACGAGTTGACCGTCGGCGCGGTCAGGGCGGCGTAGGCGCGGGCGTGCCGGGTGAGGCCGCCGAGGAACGCGTAGGCCTCGGAGGAGAGCCCGAGACCGCGCGGGTCGTCCTCGTCGAGGAAGACGTTCCGTCCGTCCTTCCAGAGGGACATGTGGAAGTGGCAGCCGTTCCCGGTGAGCTGGGTGAACGGCTTCGGCATGAACGTGGCGACCATCCCGTGCTTCTCGGCCAGGGTGTGCACCATGTAGCGGAAGAAGATCGCCCGATCGGCGGTGGTGAGCGCGTCGGCGAACTGGAAGTTCTGCTCGAACTGCCCGTTCGCGTCCTCGTGGTCGTTCGCGTAGTTGCCCCAGCCGAGCTCGTTGCAGTACTTTGAGACCGTGGTCAGGAAGTCGAAGCGCCGCGTCAGCCCCGCCATGTCGTAGCAGGGCTTGTCGAGCGTGTCGTAGCGGTCGGCGATCCGGATCGAGCCGTCGTCGGCGAGCTCGACGAGGAAGTACTCGAGCTCCATCCCGACCTTGAACTCGTAGCCGAGCGAGGCGGCGCGGGCGAGCACGTTCTTCAGGATCGTCCGCGGGCAGTACGGCCACGGCTCGCCCTCGACGGTGACGTCGCAGGCGAAGCGCGCGAGGTTCGGCTGCCAGGGCACCGGCGTGAACGACGCGAGGTCGGGCATGGCGGCGATGTCCGGGTCGGCCGGCACCTGACCGAGCTCGCCGGCGGCGAACCCGGCGAACCCGGCGCCGTCGGCGACGAGGTCGTCGAGGTGCGCGGAGGGGATGAGCTTGGCGCTCGGCCGCGCGTACATGTCGACGAACTGCGCGAAGTAGAACTCGATCCCACGCTCGTTCGTGAGGCGGCGGATCTCGTCGGGCGTCATTGGTACCTCCGGTGCGGACGGGTCAACGATTCAATCACCCTGCCGCGGCGGAGGCTATGTCGGAACCATCCACTCGGCGGCCGCTCGCGTTGTCAGGCGTCGGCGGGGCCGGGCTGGAGCGCCCGGCGGAGCCGGGCCATGCGGACGGCCAGCTCGACCGCGAGCCAGTCGTCGCGGCGGAGGTCGACGCCGGAGATCTCGGCGATGCGGCGGAGCCGCTGCCGGAGGGTGTTCTGGTGCACGTACAGCGCCTCGGCCGTGGCGCTGATCGAGCCGTGGCGGCGGAGGAACTCCTCGAGCGTGCCGACGAGCGCGGTCCCGCGCTGGCGGTCGTACTCGTCGAGGCGGCTGATGGCGTCGATCATCGGATCCCGCACGCCGCCCTCGAGCGCCACCGGGAGCAGGTACTTGTAGGCGCCGAGGTCGTCGAACGTCTGGATCGGGCCGGCCCCGGGGATCGCGGTCGCCACGAGCGCCTGCCGTGCCTCCTCGAGGCCGCTCGCGAGGCCGGCGGGGCCCTTGCACGCGCTCGAGAGGCCGATCGAGGCCGTGCTGCCGGTCGCCGTCCGGACGGACGCGACGATCTCGAGCAGGCGGTCGGCCGAGGTGCCGGCGAGCGGGACGAAGGCGCGCAGCTCGTCGCCCTTCCGCTCGCAGAGGACGCGGGTGCCGATCGAGGCGATCGCTTGCTCGAGCGCCGTCCCGGCCGGCCGGGCGGCGAGCGCGACGTGCGTCCCGGCGAGGTCGAACCCGAGGCGCGCGGCCGGTCCCTCGAGCAGCTCGGGCGCGCGACCCGCGGCGATGCCCTCGAAGAAGTCGGTGATCAGGTTGCGCTCGGTGAGGCGCTCGATCAGCTGCACTTTCTTGATCGCGACCGCTGTCTGGCTCGCGACGGCGCGGGCGAGATCGAGGCGACCGGTTCCCTCGGCGACGAGGAGGCCGACGAGCTCTTGCCCGGCGACGAGCGGAACCGACACGCGCGACCGCCGACCGCGCGCGAGCTCGGGGCCGAGGCTCGCGAGGCGCACGCGCTCGGGCCCTGCGCCCGCGTCGGGCCAGGCGGCGCGGAGGGCGAGCTCCTCGCTGGCGCCGTCGAGGAGGTAGACGCGGCACCGCGTCCCGCGGAGGAGGGTCGTCGCGCGCTCGACGACGATCGCGACGAGCTCGTCGAGCGTGTCGGCGCCCGCGACCGCCTCGCCGAGGTCGACGAGCCGCTCGAGATCCTCGACGCGCCCGCGCGTCTCGTCGTACAGGCGTGCGTTCTCGACGGCGCCGGCGACGAGCGACGCCGAGGAGATCAGGAACTCCGCCTCCTCGCGCGTGAACTCGCGCGGCGCCTCGGTGTGCGCGGTGACGACGCCGATCGCGGCGCCCGCGCGCGAGAGGAGGGGAATGCAGAGGAACGACTGGAACCGCTCCTCGTCGATCCCGGGCACGTGACGGAAGCGCGGGTCGGCCGGCGCGTTCTCGCGGATGAACACCGGCTGGCGATGCTCGGCGACCCACCACCCGATTCCCTCGCCGCGGGCGAGCGCCGCCTCGCCGAGGAGCGCCTCGTAGGGTCGGTTCGCAGCCTCGAGCACGAGCCGGTCGCTCGTCGTGTCGATGAGGTAGACGAAGCAGGCGTGCACGCCGCTCCCCTCGGTCATCAGCCGCACGACGGAGCGGAGCACCTCGGCGCGGTCGAGGCTCGACGTGACCGTGGCGATCAGCTCGGTGAGGACGCTCGTCTCGCGCGTCTGCATCTCCAGATCGTACGAGCCGGAGCCGACTCGCGTCCCGCTCTCCTCGGGTAAGCCCGGTTCCCTCGAACGTGGGGCTTGACCCCCTCCGAAGGGTCACTACAACGAGATGTACGGGGGAGGGGAGAGTCGCAGCAAAGCCGGGTGGGACTCCCGGCGCCTTGCGCGGCTCCGGGTCTCCGGCGTCTTCGGGCGCCGGAGACCTCGAAGGGATTCGGACGGGTGCAGCAGGCAACGGGGAGCGAGGGCACGGCGACCGGGGTGGCGCCGTGCCCCTCGCGTTTCCCGGGTGCGCGCGGCCCGTCTACGCGACCCAGGGGGCGCCGCCGGTGTCCCAGCCGATCAGCACGTGCGTCGCGATCGCGGCGGCGACGTGGTCGGCGAGCGCCGGGTCGGCGTCGCCGTCGAGCCAGAGCGCGCCGACGCGCTCGCCCTGGAAGACGACGTCCCTGTATGAGCGGCGCACCGGATCCGGGACGCCGCTCTCGGGCCCCACGGTCTCGGCGCCGTCCTCGACGAAGGCGATCGCCGCGTAGGTCGTGCCCGGCTGCCCCGCGAGGAGCGCGACGACGGCGCGCAGGACGTCGTCCGCCTCCGGCGTCTCGGAGAGGATCCGGTCGACGGCGGCGCGGGCGTCGCTCATTCGGCGAGGTCGGCGCCCTCGAAGGCGCGGATCGGCTCGCGCACGTGCTCCGCGATCGGCACAGGCGTGCGCGTCGCCGGGTCGATCAGCACGATCGTCTGCGTGCCGGTCACGAGCCTCGCGTCGTCCGGGAGCCGGTACGCGGCCCACTCGTACGTCGCGCTCGTGCGCCCGATGCGGCTGATGCGGACGAACACCTCGAGGAGGTCGTCGAAGCGCGCAGGCGCGTGGTACTCGACGTTCGAGGCGCGGGCGACGAACCACACGGAGTCGTCGCGGAGCCGGCCGAGGTGCCGGTGGTACTCGACGCGCGCGAGGTCGAAGTAGGGGAGGTAGCGGCCGTAGTAGACGACGCCCTGCGCGTCGGTGTCGGAGAACGAGACGCGCGTCAGCGCCGAGTACTTGAAGGGCGGCCTGCGGTCGGTGCGCCGCCCGAGCTCGAGCGTCTCGCCGGTCACGACCGGATCAGCGCCAGAACCTCGTCGCGGCGCTCGACCATCGCGGCCTCCGAGAGCGCCTCGAGGTTGAGGCGGAGGAGCGGCTCCGTGTTCGACGGCCGCACGTTGAAGTGCCAGTCGTCGAAGTCGACCGAGATCCCGTCGAGGTGGGTGATCCGCGCTCCCTGTGCCGCGTAGCGCTCCTTGATCTCCTGCAGCTTGAGCGGCACGTCGGCGACCGGGGTGTTGATCTCGCCGGTCAGGTGGTACTGGTCGCGGTAGGGCGCGAGGAGCTCGGAGAGGCGGAGCTCGGAGCGCGAGAGAAGCTCGACCATGACGAGGAACGGCACGATGCCGGTGTCGGCCTGCGTGAAGTCGCGGAAGTAGTAGTGCGCCGAGACCTCGCCGCCGAAGAGCGCGTCCTCCTTCCGCATGCGGTGCTTGATGAACGCGTGCCCGACGCGGTTGATCAGGGCGACGCCGCCCGCCTCTTCGATCGCCGTCGGCACCGCCCAGCTCGCCCGGACGTCGTAGATGATCTTCGCGCCCGGCTCCTTCTGCAGCATCGCCTGGGCGAGGAGCGCGGTGACGAAGTCGCCGGGGACGAACTCGCCGTCGTCGTCGACGAAGAAGCAGCGGTCGGCGTCGCCGTCGTAGGCGACGCCGAGGTCGCCGCTCTCCTCCTTCGTGCGCTCGACGATGAACGCCCGGTTCTCGGGCAGGAGCGGGTTCGGCTCGTGGTTCGGGAAGGTGCCGTCGGGCTCGAAGTTGCAGCGCACGACCTCGAGTTGCGGCAGCCGGGCGAGCACGCGGTCGAGCATGACGCCGCCCATCCCGTTCGCCGCGTCGGCGACGATGCGGAGCGGCCGGATCGCCGCCGGGTCGACGAAGGAGAGCACCTTGTCGACGAACCCGTCCCAGACGTCGGTCTGGACGACCTGGCCGCGCCGCGTGACCGGACCGAAGCCCGCCTGCGCGCGCCGCTTCACGTCCTCGAGCCCGGAGTCGCCGCCGACGGGGAGCGCCCCGCGCCGGACGATCTTCATGCCCGTGTACTCCTTCGGATTGTGCGACGCGGTGACGCACATGCCGCCGTCGAGCCCGAGCGCGCCGACCGCGTGGTAGACCATCTCGGTGCCGACCAGGCCGAGGTCGTGCACCTCGGCGCCGCCGTCGGCGCAGCCCTCGATCACCGCGGCCGCCATCGATGGCGACATCGTCCGCATGTCGCGGCCGATCGCGACCGTCTTCGGCTCGAAGTGCTCGACGTAGGCGCGGCCGATCGCGTAGGCGCCCTCCTCGTCGAGCTCGGTCGGATGGACACCGCGGACGTCGTACGCCTTGAAGACCCTGGGGTCGAGCATGATGACGATGCTATCCGGCCTGGACTGCCTGCCTGCATCGATCCCTCGATCCACCGCCTCTGCCCGTTTTCAACAACCGGTGTTTGACACCGGTTTTCAACAGCTGCGGTCGGGTTGGAAGCCCAGGTCGAAGGCGGGCTCGCGGTAGGGTCGAGGGGGAAGCTGTGGACGAGTTGTTGCCGGTTCTGCAACAGGTAGACAACGCATCCCGCAACACACTGTCCACAGCCGAACGCTGTGGGTTCAGTCGAGGAGGAGGATCGAGCGGATCGCCTGGCTCGAGGCTTCGTCCGGCGACTCCGAGATCACCGTCGCCGGCCGGTCGAAGCGCGCAAGCGCTTCGCGGAGCGGCTCGGCGCGGAGGGTGCCTTCGCCGTAGGGCAGGTGCTTCGTCTCGTTGCGGTTCGCGAACGCGATGTCGGAGAAGTGAACGTGGAACGCACGGCCGGGCTCGATCACCGCGTCGGCGGCGGCAAGCGCGTCGGCGAACGCGTTGACCGCGAGCATGGCGCCGTCGCTCGTCGCATGCATGTGCGCGAAGTCGATCACCGGCCGCACCCAGCCCGTTTGCCGAGAGATCTCGACCACGTCGTCGAGCGAGCCGAGGTCGCGCACGCGGCCCATCACCTCGATCGCGAACGGCACCGCGCGCTCCTTCTGCTCGAGCCGCTCCCGGAGCGTCCCGAGCTGCTCGACGACCGAGGCGATCGCGTCCTCGCGGGAGCGGCCGAGCAGGAAGCCCGGGTGGAAGACGACCGGATCGGCGCCGCAGGCCGCGGCGATCCCGGCGCTGCGATCGAGCGCGCCGACCGCGGACGCCCACTTCTTACCGCTCGGCTCGAGGTGGCCCATGAAGCCGAAGAGCGGCGCATGGACGGAGAGCGCGATCCCGGCCTCGCGCGCCACCTCCCCGAGCCGCTCCGCCCACGGGTAGTCCATCCAGAACCCGCTCTCGAAGTCGATCTCGCAGGCCGTGTAGCCGGCCGCGACGAGCGCCTCGACGGCCGCCTCGGGCGACTCCCGCGACGGGATGCGCGCCGGCCCGACGCGGATCGCTCCCATGGCGCGACGATACAGCGTCGCCCCCCGCATCGCGCGCGTGTTGTCCGATAGGAGCACGAATTCCCTGCAAATGACCGATGCCGTCCGATGCGGGGCGTACGCTCGTTCCATGGCACATCCCACACGGATCGACCTCCTCGAGCTCGACATCGACCTCCGTCTCGCCGACCTCTGGCGCGAGGCGGCCGACATCTCCGAGTGGAACCTCGAGGTCGTTGCTGCCTTCATGCGTGCCGCCTACGGGAAGGGCTACTGCGACGCCCTCACCGAGGACTCGCCCGGGTCGCTCTGCCACGACCACGGGTACGAGGTGCCACTCCGCACGTAGGGACGGCCCGGCTGGGAACGCGTCAGCGGAGCGGGACGAGCGGCAGCCCGGGGTCGGCGGCGGCCTCCGGATGCAGCAGGAACGCGAGCTGCTCGACCCCGTCCGCGATCCGCGGCGCCGGCCGCGAGAAGTACGCGTTCGCGTCGACCGCGACCGTCCGGCAGCCGAGGTCGGGCACGACGCTCGCCTCCGACGCCGCGCGCGCCGCGTCGAACCCGCACGGGGCGAGCACGAGGAGCTCCGGGCCTGCTTCGCGCACCTGCTCCCACGTGACCGCGAACGACGCCTCGCCCACGCGTCCGAGGACGTCCCGTCCACCCGCCGCCGCCACCATCTCCGGCACCCAGTGGCCGGCCGCGAACGGGGGCTCGAGCCACTCGGCCAGGAACATCGGGGTCCGCTCGAGCCCGCGGGTGCGCGCGGCGACGGCCTCGATCCGATCGAGCATGCGGTCGGCGACAGCGGCTCCCGCCGCGCCGACGCCGAGCCGGCGCCCCAGCTCCCGCGCCGACTCCGCGACCTCCGCGATCGTCCGCGGGTCGAGGGACACGACCTCGGCTCCGACCGGGCAGACGCGACCGACGTCGTCGCTCGCGACGGCGCACACCGGGCAGAGATCCTGCGTCAGGATCACGTCCGGCGCGAGCTCCGCGAGCAACGCCTCGTCGATCGCGTAGAGCGACGTCCCGTCGCCGAGCTGCTCGCGTACGGCCCGGTCGATCCCGAGGCTCGGGAGCGCCGACGTGTCGATCCGCGCGCCCGTGACGACCGGCAGGCCGCGCACCGCCGGCGGGTGATCGCACTCGGCGGAGACGCCGACGAGGTGCTCTGCGAGCCCCAGGTCGGCGATGATCTCGGTTGCGCTCGGCAGGAGGGAGCAGATCCGCATCGCGGCCACGATAGACGGGGCGGCGACGTCGAGGAGCGGGCCTTCAGCCCGCGGCGCCACCTGATGTGCGGGCGGCCGCCGCGCGCGCCGGCGGGTCGCCCGCGCGATTGGAACACAATCGACACGGTTTGCAACAGACACGCAACACTTCGCGCGTTAGGCTCGGTGCCAGAAGGGGAGGAGGC
>VGCB01000016.1 GCA_016870235.1 Actinomycetota bacterium
GGTCCGCGCGCTCGGCGCGCTCGCCGAGATCAAGCCGTGGGCCCTGCAGATGCTGATCCGCGCGCTCGGGGAGGAGCCGATCCCGCGCTCGCGCGTCGCCGCGCACCTCGACGTGCTGGCGCCACGCGGCGTCGACGAGCTCGTCGCGCTGCTCGGAGACGAGACGCCTGCGGTCCGCTACTGGGCGGCGATGCTCCTCTCGCGCGACGACACCGCCGGGACGGACAGGCTGATCGAGCTGCTGCACGACCCCGACGCGGCCGTCCGTCGCGCGGCGGTCGAGGCGCTGGGGGTCAGGCGCGCGGTCGAGGCGCTACCGGGCGTTCTCGACCTCCTCGCCGACGAGACGATGTACGTGCGGGCCCATGCGTGCCGGGCCGCCGGCCGCCTCGGCGGCGTGGCAGTCGCAGACCGGATCCTGCCGCTCCTCGGCGATCGGAAGTGGTGGGTGCGCTCGGCCGCCAAGGACACGCTTCGCGCCTTCGGTCCCGACGTGCTTGGCGTCCTGATCCCCGTCCTCCACTCTCCCGATCGGTTTGCGCGGAACGGCGCTGCGGAGGTGTTGCAGGACGTCGGCGTGCTCGACCGGCTCGCCCGCAGCTTCCCGCAGGCGCCGATCGTGGCCGAGATCCTCGCTGCGGGCGAGGACGGGATCCGGAAGGCCGCCGACGGCAGGCTTTGGCGATCGCCCCGAGGCCGACGACGACGCCGTGAGACGCGAGGCGGCCTGACGTGCTCGCCGTCCTCAACGCGGTCGTGATCGCGTGCCTCGCTTACCTCGTGCTCGTGTACGGCAGCTACTTCGCCCTGATCGTCGTCGGTCTCGTCGAGAACGCCGTCCGGCGCGTGGAGGGCCGCATCCACGACTACGCCACGCTCGCGTCGTCGCGGTTCACGATCCCGGTCAGCGTCATCCTCGCGGCGTACAACGAGGAGTCGGCGATCTCCGCGACGGTCTGGTCGCTCCTCCGCCAGGACTACCCGGAGCTGGAGGTGATCGTCGTCAACGACGGCTCGAAGGACGGGACGCTCGACCGTCTCGCGGCGGACTTCGAGCTCGAGCAGCTGGAGATGTTCCCGCGGAAGGTGATCGAGACCTCGCCCGTCCGCGGCTACTACCGCAGCCGCGTCCATCCGCAGCTGCTCGTGGTCGACAAGGAGAACGGCGGCAAGGCGGACGCGCTCAACGTCGGCATCAACACCGCTCGGTTCCGCTACGTCTGCGGCGTCGACGCCGACACGGTCTTCGCGCCCGACGCGCTGCTTCGCGGCATGCGGCTCGTGATGACCGATCCGGGACGGATCGTGGGCGTCACCGCGCACCTGACGATCGCCCGTGACCCGGGCCGGGTGATGTCGGCGCCCCGTGGCCGCCGCGAGGCCGACCGGAGCCCGCTGATGGCCTTCCAGCACCTCGACTACGTGCGGGCGTTCTTCAACAACCGGGTCGCCTGGTCGCGGCTCGACTTCATGCTCTGTGCGATCGGCGCCTTCCAGATCTGGCGTCGCGACTTGCTCGAGGAGCTCGGCGGCTTCGCGCGCGGCTACACGTGCGAGGACATCGAGCTGACGTTCCGCGTGCACGAGAAGCTGCGGCGCGAGAAGCGCCCGTTCCGGATCCTCTGCCTACCGGACAGCGTCGGTGCGACGGAGGGGCCCGACACCGTCAGGAAGCTCGTCTCGCAGCGCGAGCGCTGGCAGCGGGTGATCCTGGAGACGCTCTGGGCCTATAGACGCATGACCCTGAACCCGCGCTACGGCACGGCCGGAATGCTCGGGCTGCCGTACTACATCCTCTCGGAGGCGCTCGCGCCGCTCTTCGAGACGCTGGCGCTGGTGACGCTCGGCGCCGGGGTCGGGCTGCTCGACTCGTGATCGCGCTCCTCAACGCGACGATGACCGCCGCGGCGGTCTTCGGCGACGACTACCAGTCGCGCGCCTACTCGAAGCGGAGCCTCGTCTGGCTGCTCGCGCTTGCGCCGCTCGACGTGATCCTCTACCGGCCGATCATGTCGTGGGCGCGGATCAAGGGCACCTGGCGCTGGGCCCGCGGCGACAAGGGCTGGTACAAGTTCGAGCGGAACGCGCGCGCCGCCTGACTCCCCGCGTCAGCCGATGTCGGCGAGGGCCTTCAGCACCTTCGCGGCGTGGTCGTCGGGCTTCACCCGGCGCATGACCTTCGCCACCGTTCCGTCGGGCGCGACGACGAACGTCGATCGCTCGAGGCCCATGTACGTCTTGCCGTCGTTCTTCTTCTCGACCCAGGTCCCGTAGAGCTCCGCGACCGCGTGATCGGGGTCGGCGAGCAGCGTGAACGGCAGGCCGTGCTTCGCCTTGAACCGCGCCTTCGACGCGTCGTCGAGGATGCTGATGCCCAGCACCTCGGCGCCCGCCGCCCGGAAGTCGTCCCACGCGTCGCGGATGGCGCACGCCTGGCGCGTGCACCCGGGCGTGTCGTCCTTTGGGTAGAAGTAGAGGACGACGGGGCGTCCGCGCAGCGACGACAGCGTCACCTGCCGCCCGTCATCGGCGGTGAGCGTGAAGTCGGGTGCCTGCTTTCCTTCGGTGGCGGCCATCTCCGTTCTCCTTGTCGAGTGAGGTCGCAACATCATCGTCGATCGGGCCTGCCGAGGCATCGCGCCCTGCCGGCACGCGAGAGAGACGGTGCGTCGCTTCGGTACTCTCGCTGCGATGGAGAGCGCGCACCGGTTCATCGGGGCGGCCGCGGTCGGCGTGTGCGTCGTCGCCGCGCTCGTCGGCGGCATCGTCTACTGGCGCCGCCGCGGCGCCGGGCAGATCACGACCCACCTGCTCGCCCTCGGCCAGACGCTTCTCGTCGCGCAGGTCGGGATCGGGCTCCTGCTCCTCGCCGACGAACGCCGCGCAGCCGAGCAGCTCCACTACCTGTACGGCTCGCTCGCGCTCGGCGCCGCCCTCGCGCCGTGGTTCTACGCACCGGCCGAGGGGCCGAAGCGCCTCCTCTGGTTCGCCGGCCTGCTCCTGCTCGCGGGGGTGCTCGCGACGCGCGCCTGGATGTCAGGCGAGTGAGGCGGCGATGAGCAGCGTGGAACGACGATGAGTAGAGCGCGGAGGATCTGGGAGAACCGGGCCGTCCGCGGCTTCCTGATCATCGCCCTGATCGCGGGCGTGATCACCGCCGCGCAGCTCGAGGCGACGCTCGACGTCGTCGGCGGGCTCGTCCGGATCGCGTTCTTCCTCGCGATCGCCTTCTTCCTCTTCCTCCTGTGGCGCGAGCGGCGCGGCGACCTCGAGGCGTGGAGCGACCGCAACCGGAGGGTCTTCTACGGCGCCATCATCCTCGCAGTCGTCGACATCGGGGCCGTGATCGGGCTGACGCCCAGCGGCCTCGACGCGGTCGCGTTCTTCCTCGTGCTCGCCGCCTGCGGCTACGCCGTGTTCCGGACGTGGCGCGCCGAGCGGGTCCTTCATTAGTGCCTGGCCGTTCTTCTCGCGCGTCCGGTGGTCGAGGGACCGACGTACCAGACGCGCGAGAAGAACGGCCCCGCTCGGATAGGACTGGGGCTCGGGTCGAGCGCTTCGTTCCCTGAAGCCAGGGGAACGAGGTTCCCCTTGGGAACCCCTCCGGCACTCGAGTCCTGCATCAACCCTTCCGCGTCTGGCTTCAGTTCAGCCAGACGCGTCCAACGGACGCCGGAACCGATTGGGCGGGCGAGTGCGGGTAGGAGCCGGTGGCGGAAGCTCGCTACGCCTCGACGCGGGTGGACGCGCCGTCCAAGGCGTCGAGCGCCGAGCGGATGTCGAGGAGGCGGCCGACGAAGATGGGGGTGTCCTGCTGCGTCCAGCGGGAGGCCTCGGTTTCGCGCAGGGTCATCATCAGGTGCATGAAGTCGGCCGGCTCGTCGCACTCGAAGGCGGGCATGAACTCCTGGTCGTCGAGCCCGAACGAGTAGGTCGTGTGGTTCGTCACCGTCACGAACTTCCCGCCGACCTCGGCGTGCTGGCGCATTGCGTCGACGCGCTCCTCGAACGGCAGGAAGTACCACGGCCGCGACTTCACGAACGGGTAGACGACCAGGTAGCCGGCGTTCCGCGGAATCACCTTGCCGGCGCGGATCCGCTTCTTGTCCGTGTAGACCGACGGCTTCGTCGTCGCCGTGTACGAGCGCGGCGTCTCCAGCCAGCCGGCGAGTGGGGTGGCGTTGAGCGCGCTCGCGAGGTCGAGCAGGTCGTCCCAGCGGCTCGTGATCTGCCAGAGGAAGAAGTCCGCCTCGGCGCGGATCCCCGTCACCGAGTAGGCGCGGAGGCCCTCCATGCGGCCGGCGAAGTCCTCGACCACCTCGGCGAAGGCATCCTTGCCGGCGATCCGATCCTCGACAGGGAGCCTGCGCCACGCGGGATCCACCCGGAAGAACCGGTAGCTGACGTACTGCCCGACCTCGACGCCCTCGATCCGCTCGTATGCAGGCTTCTCGCTCATGTGACCATGGTACGCCCGCCCGCATGGCTTCGCCTCGGTGTGCAGCGAGCCCAGTTGCGCGAGAACGCGGCCGGGCTCTCCAAAGGAGGGTCTTCAAGGGGAGCCTGAGGTTCCGCTGGTCTCAGGAGACGAGGTGCCCAAACCCGGACCGACGCTCTCTGCCTGAGCGGGTGTGTTCTCGGCGTGACGGCGCAAACCGATGATCTGCTGAAGTCGGACGCGGAAGCGCGAGAGAGCCCAGATCCTGAAGCAGGGGAATGTCCCCCTGACCCCCTCAGAGACACCAGCACGGGGTTCGTGGCTTCGGTATTTTGACACCGAGGTGGACCACGACGTCCGTTGGACGCGTCTGGCTGAAGCCAGACGCGGAACAAGCTGGTGCAGGATCCGTGAGATCGAGGGGTTCCCTAGGGGAACGGAGTTCCCCTGGCTTCAGGAAACGAAGCACAAGACTCGAGCCCCAGTCCTACACCAGTGGGGCCGTGTTCTCGCGCGTCTGGTACCTCGGTCCCACACCCCACCAGACGCGCGAGAACACGGCCAAGCATGCAATCAGCGGAGCACGACCGGGCCCGTGAGGACGACGGACGGCGTTCCCGGGTTGAACGGGCTCTGCATGGTGATCTCGAACGACACGGGCCCCGGCCCGAGCTTCCGCGGCAGCTCGGCGCGCACGGGAACACCGGCGAGCCCGTAGCCGCGGAGCGCGAGCGCCTGGGCGCCCGAGGCCCGGAGCATCCGCACCTGCCAGCTGCAGTCGAGCGAGCACGAGAAGGACACCGCGGCCTCGCCGCTCCGAATCTCGTCGAGCGTCGGCGGGCGGACGTCGTTCGCCTGGACGTCGAGGAAGAGCACGCTGCAGCGACCGATCGAGCCGCCGCGCACCCGCCGCATCGCGTCGCGCACGCTCCAGAAGCTCGTCTTCGGCGTGCCGTCGGCGTAGTAGATCCCCGACTGCCAGCCGGTGAGCCCCCGCTCGTCCTCGGTATGGAAGAGGAGGAGCCCGGTGACGTTCGGCTGGCAGAACGCGAGCCGCATCGCGGTCGCGTAGAAGTGCGCCTGGACACGCTCGGTCACGAGCTGCACCGTCGCAGGCTCGGTGCCGCTGTAGAGCGGCGCCTTCGCGGCCGGGATCTGCGCCTCCACGCCGAACTCGTCGTACAGGATCGGCAGCGTCGAGCCCGTCTGCCCGGTGCCGTCGAAGGCCGCACCGAGCGCGGCGATCAGCTTGTCGTAGTCGGCGAGCCCGATCGTGGTCGAGGTCGGATGCGGCGTGTCGGGCGCCTGCGCGCTCGAGTCGGCGTACGGGTGGAACGCGAGACCGTCCATGATCGGGCGCGTGCGCCCGCTCGCCCGGTAGGCGGCGCCGAGATCGCGCAGGAACGCCCCGGGAGAGGTCGTGTGGCGGATGCCGTTCGGCCGGTCGGCGCCGCGCGGCGCGAGCGCCCCGCCCCACACGGTCACGTCCGGGGCGACAGTCTTGACGACGTCGTAGACGCGCGCGAGGAGGTTGAAGAACGCGGGCCCGGACGCTCCCGTCCCGTCGGGGTTGAACTGCGGGAGCCAGAAGCGGTTGAGGTTCGGCTCGTTGCCGATGATGATCTCGCGGAACGACGGGAACGCGGACACGAGCGCGCCGGCGTACTGGGCGAACTCCTCGCGCGCCTGGTCGGTCAGCGGCGTCGTCCGCGAGCCGGGGTGGTAGACCTGGACGATCACCCTGACGCCCGTAGCCTGCGAGGCCGCGTCCACGTTCTGGAGGATCTGCGCCTCCTCCGGCGTCGGGGCGGCGAGCCCGGGCTGCCAGTACGAGGTGACCCGCACGGCGTCGAAGCCGGCGAGCCGCAGGAGCGTCATCTTCGCCTTCGCGACGGCCGGGTCGGACGAGCGGACGACGTCCTCGGCCGCGCCCACGATCATCGTCGGACCGCCGGCCGAGGCGCCCGGAACGACGATGGCAGCAGCGACGACCGCGACGGCAAGTGCAAGCAGGCGACGCACGATCCGTTGGATACGGTAGCCGCCGATGGACCCGTCACAGCTCGAGACGCTTCCGCGCGCGCCCGGCGTCTACCTGTTCAGGGACGCCGACGACGACGTGCTCTACATCGGCAAGGCGAAGTCGCTCCGCGCCCGCGTCCGCACCTACTTCAACCGCGGCGACGGACGACCCGGGATCGATCGAATGGTCGCCCGGGCGGCCCGCGTCGAGGTGATCGTCACGCAGAGCGAGGCCGAGGCCCTGCATCTCGAGCAGAACCTGGTCAAGCGCCACCGGCCCCCGTACAACGTCCGGCTCCGTGACGACAAGTCGTTCCCGTACATCGCCGTGACGATGTCGGACGAGTTCCCGCGCGTCATGTTCACGCGCGAGCGGCACCGTCGCGGGAACGTCTACTTCGGCCCCTACGCCAACGCGAAGAAGGTGCGAGAGACGCTCGACGTCCTCAACCGCGTCTTCCAGTTCCGCCCGTGCGAGGGGCCCAAGCCCGGGCGGCACTCGGGCATTCCGTGCCTCGACTTCCACATCGAGCGTTGCACGGCGCCGTGCATCCGCGCCATCTCACGGGAGGAGTACGCGGCGCTGATCGACGGCGTCGTCGCCTTCCTCTCCGGCGACACGGCCACGATCCAGCGCCAGCTCGAGGAGCGGATGCGGCTCGCCGCCGCGGAGGAGCGGTTCGAGGACGCGGCGCGGTACCGCAACCGGCTGTTCGCGATCCGCAGCCTCGCCGAGCGCCAGGCGGCCGACCGCCGAGCGGTCGGGTCGGTCGACGTGATCGGCCTGGCGGTGGACGGCGACCGCGCCGCCGTCCAGGTGTTCCCGCTCCGCGACGGGCGCCTGATCGACCGGTACGCGTTCCATCTCGAGAACGTCGACGGCCAGGACGTGCCGACGATCCTCGAGTCGTTCTGCCTCGAGTACTACAGCGCCGCGCCAGCCGTGCCGTCCGAGGTGCTCGTCCCGGCAGGCGCGGGCGAGACCGAGGCGCTCGCCTGGTTCCTCGGCGAGCTCCGCGGCGCGGCCGTCCAGGTGCGGGCGCCCCAGCGCGGCGAGAAGCGCCGGCTCGCCGACCTCGCCGCCGAGAACGCGCGCGTCGCGCTGGAACGCGACGCCACGGTCGCGGAGCAGAAGCGCCTGCGCCGGATCGAGGCGCTCGAGTCGCTGCGGGAGACGCTCAACCTTGAGTCGCTGCCGGTACGCATCGAGTGCTTCGACGTCTCGAACCTGCAGGGGCGCGAGATCGTCGCCTCGATGTCAGTGTTCGTCGACGGCCAGCCACGGCGGTCGCTCTACCGCACCTTCGCGATGCGCGACCTCGACGGTCAGGACGACTTCGCCGCGATGGGCCAGGCCGTCGAGCGGCGGTTCGCGCGGCTGCGCGACGCGGCCGATCCGTCCCGTCACGACGAGTCCTTCGCGCAGGCGCCGAACCTCGTCGTCGTCGACGGCGGCAAGGGCCAGCTCGCCGCCGCGCTGGAGGCGATCCAGCTGACGCCCGAGCTCCAGCGCCTCGCGGTCGTCTCGCTCGCCAAGCGGGAGGAGGAGGTGTTCGTGCCGGGCCGCCCCGATCCGATCCGGCTCGAGCACACCGACCCGGGCCTCCAGCTCCTGATGCGGATCCGCGACGAGGCGCACCGGACGGCGATCGGGCTTCACCGCCGGCGCCGCGACACGCGTGCGTTCGAGTCGATCTTCGACGGGCTCGAGGGGATCGGCCCCGCGCGCCGGCGTGCGATCCTCAAGCACTTCGGCACAGCCGAGCGGTTCCTCGCCGCTTCGCAGGAGGAGCTCGAGGGCGTCCCCGGCCTCCCGGCCCGCACGGCGAGGTCGGTCTACGCGCAGCTGCACAAGGCGGGCCCCGCCGGCCCGGCCTGAGCTCAGTCGAGCTCAGCGCGGCTCAGTCGTCGACCGGTGCGGTCGGCGGCCGGGTCGCGTTCCGTGCCTTGCGGATCGCGCCGCGCACGCGGAACGTCCGGAGGGTGAGCGCGATCGCGGCGAACGCCAGGACGACGTTGACGACCGTGAGCGTGATCTTCATGCCGACGCTGAACGGCACGACGACGCTCGCGGGCGCCACGCCCTTGAACACGAAGGCGATCAGCGCCTGCTCGGTGCCGACGCCTCCCGGGCTGATCGGGATCAGCGTCGCGATCGACTGCGTGACCTGGACGAGGAGCACGTTGCGCACGGACTGCTCGATCCCGAAGGCGCCGAGGAAGAACCAGATCGCGACGAACCGGAGCGCCCAGTCGCAGAGCTGCCAGAAGACGACGGTACGCAGGTACCGCGACCGTGGCCGGAAGACGTTGAGCGACTGCGCCAGATGCTCCCGCAGGTGCCCGACACGCTCGCGGACGAGGATGACGAGCACGACGACGAGGATCGCGATCGCGACGATCGCGCCCTGCCCGACAGCCGGAGGGTCGAAGAACCAGCGGAAGTCGAACGACGGCAGCGACGGTAGGACGTCGAGGCTCGGCAGCACGCCCTGGGTGAGCGCCCAGAGGAAGAGGACGAGCGCAAGGGAGGAGTCGACGATGCTGAGGACGAGGCTCGAGGCGATGACGGTCGGGTACGAGGCACCGGGGATCGCACGATGCGCGAACCAGACCCGCACGACGTCGCCGGAGCGGGCCGGCAGGATCGAGTTGATCCCGACGCCCGCGACATAGGCGCCGTAGATCGAGCGGAACGGAACCTTGACGCCCGGGTACGCCGCGGCGAGGACGTTCCGCCATGCCCGCCCGGTGCACAGCGTCTTGACGAGGTGGCACGCGATCGCGAGGGCGAGTGGGACGAGCTCGATCGCGGACAGGTAGCCCCAGAACTCCTGGATCGCGTCGATGATCCTGTCCATGAGGTGAACCTACCGGGCCGAATCGAGGGTGGGCCGGCCGGCCTCTCAGCCTGTGTCGTCCAACCAGTGCGGCCGCGTCATCGACACGAACGTCGCGTGTGGAGGCGACAGCCCCTCGTCGCCGAGCAGCAGCCGCTCGCAGAGACAGCGGGCGACGTCCGAAGTCCAACCACGACGAGCCTCATGCGAGGCGTCTCGCCGTCCCTCGTGCTCGACGTCGATACTGGCGACGAGCCGGAAGCGCGACCGACCTCTGCGCGCACCGGAAACGGGCACGCGCGGCGACCGACGAGCCGCCCCCGGCCTCAGCGGAGGGTGCGGTAGAACGCGCGGATGTCCTCGACGAGCCGCTCGGGCTCCTCCATCGGGTGGAAGTGGCCGCCGCTGGGCATCTGGGTCAGGCGCTGCAGGTTGTAGTAGCGCTCCATGAACGGCGTCGGCATGTGGGCGAGCTCCTGCGGCCACAGGCTGATCGCGGTCGGCGCCTCCACCTGCGGCCAGCGGTCGTGCGACGGCGACCAGAGGTTGTGGAGCGCCTCCCAGTAGTACCGCATCGAGCTCACGATGCTCTCCGTCACCCAGTAGAGGGTCATCGTCGTCAGCAGGTCGTCCTTGCTGAACCGGCTCTCGACGTCGCCGTTCGCGTCGCTCCAGCTCCGCCGCCGCTCGAGGATCCACGCGCACAGGCCGACGGGCGAGTCCTCGAGGGCGTAGGCGAGGGTCTGCGGATCGGTGGTCTGTACGGCGACGTGGCTCGTCGCCACCTCGAACCGCTTCATCGTGTGGTGGTAGCGGTGCTTCTCGCGGTCGGGGTAGTCGTCCTCGGTCGGCAGCCCGTTCGAGAAGAAGTCGAGGGGGAAGCAGAGGCCGAGATGGATCCCGATCAGGTGCTCGGGATAGCGGTGGCCGAGCTGCGCGGTGACGAGCGCGCCCCAGTCGCCACCGTGCGCGGCGAAGCGGTCGTAGCCGAGCACGTCGCGCATCAGCGCGACCCACATGTCCGCCGTGCGGGAGAACTCGATCCCGGTCCGCGTGAGCGGTGTCGAGAAGCCGAACCCGGGAAGTGACGGCACGACCACGTCGAAGCTGTCGGCCGGGTCGCCGCCGTGCGCGGCCGGGTCGCTGAGCGGGCCGATCACCTTGTGGAAGTCCCAGTACGTCCAGGGCCAGCCGTGGGAGAGGACGAGCGGGATCGGGTTCGGCCCGCGCCCGGGCTCGTGCACGAAGTGGATCGGGACGCCGTCGATGTCGGCCCGGAAGTTCGCGAACGCGTTCATCGCCTGCTCGTGGCCGCGCCAGTCGTACCCGTCGAGCCAGTAGGCGACGAGCTCCTCGAGGTAGGCGCGGTTGGTGCCATAGCGCCAGTCGTCGTTCGCGACGTCGAGCGGGAGCCGTGCGCGCCGCAGCCGATCGCGCAGGTCGTCGAGGGTCGACTGCGGGACGGAGATCTCGAACGGGGTCTTCACCGGGGGCCTCCTCGCTCGGGCACGAAACGTCGTTCGACGGGAGACGCTACCTGGGTGCTGAAGGCGAGGAGTCGTTCGGGATCAAGGCCTTGCGTTGGACGATCGAGAAGCAGAGCTCGATCTGTACTAGGAGTCGGATGCGAGGAACGGATACCGGTAGTCGGTCGGCGAGACGAGCGTCTCCTTGACCGCGCGCGGCGAGACCCAGCGGATCAGGTTCCACATCGAGCCGGCCTTGTCGTTCGTGCCCGAGGCGCGGGCGCCGCCGAACGGCTGCTGGCCGACGACCGCGCCGGTCGGCTTGTCGTTGACGTAGAAGTTCCCCGCCGCGTACCGGAGCTCGCGCTGGGCGTGCTCGACTGCGTAGCGGTCGTTCGCGAAGATCGCGCCGGTGAGCGCGTAGGTTCCCGTACGGTCGACGACCTCGAGCGTCTCGTCGAAGCGGCGCTCGTCGTACACGTACGCGGTGACGACGGGGCCGAAGAGCTCGTCGCGCATGAGGCGGAAGTCGGGGTCGTCGGTGCGGATCACGGTCGGCTCGACGAACCAGCCCTCGCTGTCGTCGCAGCCGCCGCCGACGACGATCTCGGCGCCGCTCGCGCGCGCCTCCTCGATCGCCTCCCTCTGGGTCGCGAACGAGCGGCCGTCGATGACGGCGCCCATGAAGTTCCCGAAGTCGCGCACGTCGCCCATGTGGATGCTGCCGACCTGGCTCTCGACCGTCTCGCGAACGGCCGGCCACAGGTTCGAGGGGATGTACAGGCGCGACGAGGCCGAGCACTTCTGCCCCTGGTACTCGAACGAGCCGCGGACGATCGCCGTCGCGACTGCCGCGGGGTCGGCCGAGGGATGGGCGAGGATGAAGTCCTTACCGCCCGTCTCGCCCACGATGCGCGGGTAGTTGCGGTAGCGCTCGATCGAGCCGCCGATCGTCCGCCACATCGACTGGAAGACGGGGGTCGAGCCGGTGAAGTGCACGCCCGCGAGCTCAGGGCTTGCGAGGGCGGGGTCGCCGATCTCGGGGCCGCTTCCGAAGACGAGGTTGATCACGCCGGGCGGAAGACCGGCCTCCTCGAGGATGCGCAGCGTGTACCAGGCCGAGAGCGCCGCGGTCGAGGCAGGCTTCCAGACGACCGTGTTCCCCATCAGGGCGGGAGACGTGGTGAGGTTGGCGCCGATCGCGGTGAAGTTGAACGGGCTGACGGCGAAGACGAACCCCTCGAGCGGGCGGTACTCGAGCCGGTTCCAGACGCCGGGCGACGAGATCGGCTGCTCGGCGTAGATCCGCGTCAGGTACTCGCAGTTGAACCGGAGGAAGTCGATCGTCTCGCAGGCGGCGTCGATCTCGGCCTGGTGCGCGGTCTTCGACTGGTTCAGCATCGTGGCCGCATTGAGGGTCGAGCGCCAGGGGCCGGCCAGGAGCTCCGCGGCGCGGAGAAGGACGGCGGCGCGCTCGTGCCACGGCGTCTGCGACCACTCCCGGTGGGCCGCGCGCGCGGCCGCGATCGCGCGCTCGACGTGCTCGCCGGCGCCGCGCTCGACGTCGGCCAGGACGTGCGCGCGCCGATGCGGCATCACGGTCTCGAACGTCGAGCCTGACTCGACGCGCTCGCCGCCGATCACCATCGGGACGTGGATCCGCTCGGCGGCCATCGCGTCGAGCCGGGCCTGCAGCTCAGCACGCTCGGGCGAGCCCGGCGCGTACGGCTTCACCGGCTCGTTGACCGGAGCAGGCACCTGGAAGCTGCCGTGAGACGTCATCGCGGCAATTGTATTGTCGGTTCGTGAGGCTGACACGGCACGCGTACGAGGTGCCGGGCGTGGGGGACGGCGAGCTCTGGCTCCGGGAGACCGTGGTCGTGCATCACGAGGTCCGGTTCGCGTGGGCTGCGGACACGGACGAGAGCGACGGCGTCGCGGGTCGGGACGAGACGGAGGCGCCGCCCGGTCGATCCGGGCCGAAGCCGTCGCGAGCGCGGGTGAACGCCGGGAAGGGCTCGGCACCCACGAGCTCGGCACACACTCCTCCAGCACCGACTGCTTCGGCATCCGCTGCCTCGGTACGCGCGACCTCGGCACAGC
>VGCB01000017.1 GCA_016870235.1 Actinomycetota bacterium
GGCGCCGATCTTCGTCGCCCAGCGCCACGCCGCGCGCCGGCTGCACTTCGACCTGCGGCTCGAGCGGGCCGGCGTGCTCGCGAGCTGGGCCGTCCCGCGCGGGATCCCTCTGCACCCGGGCGAGCGGCACCTGGCCGTCCACGTCGAGGATCACCCGCTCGACTACGCGACGTTCGAGGGCGAGATCCCGAAGGGCCAGTACGGCGCCGGCACAGTCGAGATCTGGGATCGCGGCACGTACGAGCTGCTCGAGGAGAAGCGCGACGGGGGGCTGACGGTCAGGCTCGCCGGCGACCGGCTCCGCGGCATCTGGACGCTCGTCCCCGCGCGCCTCGACGGGAAGGAGGAGAACTGGCTCCTGCTGCGCAAGGACGCGGGCGAGGGGCTCCGGGAGGGAGCGCTCCGGCCCATGCTCGCGTCGACCGCGGCCGCGCTGCCGGCGAGCCCCGGCTGGGTCTTCGAGCCGAAGTGGGACGGCTTCCGCGCGCTCGCGGTCGTCCGCGGTGGCGAGGCGGAGCTCCGGAGTCGCAACGACAACGACCTCACGGGCCGCTTCCCGGAGGTCGCCCGGGCCGTGGCGGCGGCGCTCCGCACCTCGAGCGCAGTCGTCGACGGCGAGATCTGCTCGCTCGACGAGCAGGGCCGGTCGAGCTTCTCGGCGCTGCAGCAGGGGACGGGCACGCGTGCCTTCATCGCGTTCGACCTCCTCGAGGCCGACGGCGTCTCGCTCGCCGGGCTGCCGCTCGAGGAACGGCGGCAGCGGCTCGAGCAGCTCCTCGGCGCCGGCCAGGGCGAGGTCTTCGTCTCGCCGCAGTTCGACGACGGCGCCGCCCTGCTCGCGGTCGCGCGGGCGCAGCAGCTCGAGGGCGTCGTCGCCAAGCTCCGCGGCTCCGTCTACCGATCAGGCAGGCGCGGGACGGAGTGGGTGAAGGTGAAGCTGCGGCCGAGGCAGGAGCTCATCGTCGCCGGCTGGACGCGCGGGCAGGGGCAGCGGGCCGGGTCGTTCGGCGCGCTCGTCCTCGGCGTGCGGGAGGAGGGGCGGCTCCGCTACGCCGGCAACGTCGGGAGCGGGTTCTCGGGCGCCGAGATCGAGCGGCTGCTCGGCCTCCTGCGTCCGCTGCGTCGCGACACCAGTCCGTTCGGCGAGGTGCCGAGGATGCAGAAGGTGCGGGCGCGCGACGTCTGCTGGGTCGAGCCGACGTTGGTGGCGGAGGTCGAGTACGGCGAGTGGACGCCAGACGGCCTTCTCCGCGCGCCCGTGTACCTGGGCCTGCGCGACGACAAGCCGGCCGACGACGTGCGCCGCGAGCGGGTGCCGATGCCGCCCGAGGTCCGCCGCGGGTCGCGCGTGCTCCGGCTCTCGAACCTCGACAAGCCGTTCTGGCCGGAGGAGGGGATCGCGAAGGGCGACCTCCTCGCCTACTACCGCGACATCGCCGACGTGCTCGTCCCGCACCTCCGCGGGCGGCCGTTCACGATGAAGCGCTATCCCGACGGCTGGGCGGGCAAGCACTTCTTCCAGAAGCAGTCGCCGGCGCACATGCCCGACTGGATCCGGCGCGCGCCGTTCCCCGCCTCGACGCGGGAGGGCGAGGTGCGGACGATCGACTACGCGCTCGTCGACGGCGAGCTCGCCCTGCTCTGGATGGTGAACATGGGCTGCATCGACATGAACGCGTGGGCGTCGCGGGTGAACCGGCCCGACCGGCCGGACTGGGTCATGTTCGACCTCGATCCCTCGCCCGACGTCGGCTTCCGCGAGACGGTCGAGGTCGCGCTCCTCGTCAAGCAGGCGCTCGACCTCCTCGGGCTCGTCTCGTATCCGAAGACGTCGGGCTCGCGCGGGATGCACGTCCTCGTCCCGATCGCGCGGCGGCACGGCTTCGAGGACACGCGCGCGTTCGCCGGCGTGATCGCAGGGGCGATCGCGCGTGCCCACCCGGGGCTCGCGACGACCGAGTGGACGAAGGCGAAGCGCCGCGGCGTCCTCATCGACGCGAACCAGAACGGCCCCGGCCGGACGACCGCGACGGTGTACTCGGTGCGGCCGCGGGCGGGCGCGCCCGTCTCGACGCCGCTTCGCTGGGACGAGGTGGTGCCCGATCTCGACCCCGCCGCGTTCACGATGGACGCGGTGCTCGACCGCGTCGCGCGCCATGGCGACCTCTTCGTCGGCGTCCTCGCGGGAGGACAGTCGCTCAGCGCGGCGCTGAAGGCGCTCCGGTAGCCGAGCCGGTGCAGCTCCTCGCGCCGAGCGGCGAGAGGCCCCTCCACACCCAGTTGTCGAAGAGCGGGCCGGGGATCAGCTGTGGCAGGCGCTCGACCTGCTCGGCCTCGAACCCCTCGACGGCGATCGCGTCGGTACGGGCGACGAGAGGAAGTCCTCCGACGGGCGCGTGCCGACGAAGGCCTTGAGAGCATACGATGCGGCGATGGCCCGGCAGGTCTCCGTCGTCGGCTCCGGAGCGGCGTTCGAGGCGGCGGCCGAGGAGGTCGGGCGCCTACTCGCCGAGGCGGGCTGCACGGTCGTCACCGGCGGCCTCGACGAGGTGATGGCGGCCGCGCACCGCGGCGCCAAGGCGGCGGGCGGGACGACGATCGCCGTGCTCCCCGGCGAGCGGCGCGAGGACGCGAACCCGTGGGCCGACCACGTCGTCGTCACCGGCATCGGGCACGCGCGGAACCTGGCCGTGGCAGCATCGGGCGACGCGGTGATCGCGGTCGGCGGCAGCTACGGGACGCTCGCGGAGATGGCCTTCGCGCTGCGGCTCGGGCGGCCGGTGGTGGCGCTCGAGGGTGCCCCCGCCGTCGAGGGCGTCCCCGTGCTCGCCTCCCCTGCCGGGGCCGTGGCGGAGGCATTGCGGCTGCTCGGATAGCGCCGCCGGCGGCACGTGCACCGGATCCGCCGCTACGCAGCGGTGACGCGCGAGAGCGTGCGGAGCTTGTTGCTCGCGTCGAGCGCCGCGACCTTGTAGGCCTCTGTCAACGTCGGGTAGTTGAGCACCGCGTCGACGAGGTAGTCGATGGTGCCGCCGAGGCTCATCAGCGCCTGGCCGACGTGGACGAGCTCCGTCGCGCCCGTGCCGAACACGTGCACACCGAGGAGTTGCCGCGTCTCCGGGCAGACGAGGATCTTGAGGAGCCCGTGCATGTCGCCCAGGATCTGCCCGCGAGCGAGCTCGCGGTAGCGCGAGACACCGACCTCGTAGGGGACGGCGGCCGCGGTCAGCTCCTCCTCGGTCTTGCCGACGAAGCTGATCTCCGGAATCGTGTAGATGCCGTACGGCAGTTCCCCGAGGTGCTCCTGCGACGCGACCTGGAAGGCGTCGCACGCCGCGAGGCGCCCCTGCTCCATCGAGGTGGCGGCGAGGCTCGGGAAGCCGATCACGTCGCCGACCGCCCACACGTGCTGAGCCGATGTGCGGTAGCGCCCGTTCACCGTGATGCGGCCGCGGTCGTCGGGCTCGATCCCGAGCACGTCGAGGCCGAGATCGAGCGTCGAGCCCGTGCGGCCGGCCGAGTAGAGGACGGCGTCGGAGAGGATGCGCTTGCCGCTCTCGAGGGTCGTCAGCGCGCCCTCCTCCCCCGTCTCGACGGAGAGGACGCTTTCGCCGAGGCGGAACGTGACGCCGGCGTCGCGGAGGTGGTACTGGAGCGCCTCGACGATCTGGCCGTCGCAGAAGTCGAGCAGGCGCGAGCGCCTCTCGATCACGGTCACGCGGGAGCCGAGGGCGGAGAAGATCGACGCGTACTCGATGCCGATCACGCCCGCGCCGACGACGACGAACGTGCGCGGCAGCCGCCGCAGCCCGAGCAGCGTGTCGGAGTCGAAGATCGTGCGGTCGTCGAACGCGATCCCCGCCGGGCGGGCGGGGCGGGTGCCGGTGGCGAGCACGAACCGCGCGGCCGTGACCCGGCGCGCCTCGCCGTCCTCGCCGACGATCTCGATCGCGTGCGGATCGACGAAGCGAGCGAGCCCGCGGTGGAAGTCGACCTGGTTCCGCGCAAGCTGGTTGGCGACGACGCCGGCCTCGCGCTCGATGACGATGCGCCCGCGCCGCATGAGGTCGTCCATCGTGATCGATCCGGGACGGAACCCGCCCCCGCCCGAGAACGGCGAGCGCCGGTCGGCGCCGGTCGCCGCGATCACGGCCTCCCGGAGCGACTTCGACGGGATCGTGCCGGTGTTGATGCAGACGCCGCCGAGCATCGCGCCCTTGTCGACGACGGCGACGTGGGCGCCGAGCTTCGCGGCCTGGATCGCCGCCTTCTGACCGGCCGGGCCCGAGCCGATCGCGATGAGGTCGTAGTCGTAGCGCACGTTTCGGTGTATCGGCTCTCGGTCGCCGATCTGTAGCGATCAGCGCCCGAGCGCTGCGAGCCGGCGCGCGAGGAACCTGCGCTCGGGCTCCGCGCCCGTGAGCGCGAGCGCCCGCCGGTAGGCCGCAGCCGCTTCCTCGACCCGCCCGAGCCGTCGCAGGAGGTCGGCTCGCGTCGAGTGGAAGTACGGGTAGCCGTCGAGCCCGTTCAGCTCGTCCACGATCGAGAGGCCTTCCTCCAGCCGTCCCCCGAGCGCGACCGCGACGGCGCGGTTGAGCCGCGTGATCGGCGACGGGTCCATCGGCTCGAGCTGGCGGTAGAGGCGCTCGACGACCTCCCAGCCGAGCTCCTGGGCATGGGCGGCGGCGATCGCGGCCTGCAGCTGGAACGCGCCCGGTCTTCGCCGCGCAGCCGCGCGCTCGAGGACGCGCAGGCCTTCGGCGATCTGGCCGTGTCCCAGCGCGAGCGGTCCTGATCGGCGAGCAGGACGAGCTCGCCGGCCGCGTCGACACGCGCGTCGCGTCGCGAGTCCTGGAGGAGGAGCAGCGCGAGCAGGCCGAGGACCTCGGGCTCGTCGGGCATCAAGACGGCGAGGAGCCGCGTCAGGCGGACCGCCTCGCGGCAGAGATCCCGCCGCACGAGCGTGCCACCGCTCGACGCTGCGTAGCCTTCGTTGAAGACGAGGTAGAGGACGCGCAGCACCGTCTCGAGCCGCTCGGGCAGGAGGTGGTCGGGCGGCACCCGGAACGGGATCCCCGTCTCGCGGATCCGGCGCTTCGCACGCACGATCCGCTGCGCGAGTGTCGCCTCCGGGAGGAGGAAGGCGCGCGCGATCTCCGGCGTCGTCAGCCCTCCCACCTCCCGGAGCGTCAGCGCCACCTGCGCCTCGGGCGCGAGCGCGGGATGGCAGCAGGTGAAGACGAGCGCCAGCCGCTCGTCCGGAATCGTGCTCACGTCGTCCTCCTCCTCGACCCTGACCTCCGCGAGCCGCGCGATCGCCTCCGCCTTCCGCGCGAAGGCGCGGTCGCGCCGCAGCCGGTCGACGGCACGGTTCCGGGCGGTCGTCACGATCCAGGCACCCGGGCTCCGGGGGACGCCGTCGCGCGGCCAGCGCTCGAGTGCGGTTGCGAAGGCGTCCTGAACGGCGTCCTCGGCGAGGTCGAAGTCGCCGAGGACGCGGATCAGGATCGCAAGCGCGCGCGACCGCTCCTCGCGGAACGCGTTTTCGACCTCCTCCATCGGCTCAGCCTCGGGCGAGCGGCCGGATCTCCATGGAGCCGTACGCCGCGGCGGGCACGATCGACGCGAGCCGGATC
This sequence comes from Actinomycetota bacterium, assembly GCA_016870235.1. The sequence goes on from VGCB01000017.1 coordinate 5,637, forward strand.
GCCTCGTCGAGGTCGGGCACGTCGACGAGGAAGAGACCGCCGATCGCCTCCTTCGTGTCGGCGAAGGGTCCGTCGGTGACGATCCGTTCGCCGTCGCGCACGCGCACGACCTTGGCGGACTCGGCCGGTGCGAGCTCGTGCCCGTCCCAGGAGGGGTCGGAGCGGCCGATCTCGCCGAAGGCCGCGTGCCAGGCGGGGAGGGACTCGGCCCGTTGCCGCTCCCCCTCCTCGGGGGCGAGGTCGGCCCAGCCGCTCTGATCGGCGTACACGAGCAGCGCGTACTTCATGCCGACACCTCCTCGTCGACGTGCAGCGCGCGGACCTCGACGGCGCCGGTCTCGGCGCCGGGGATCCGGGCCGCCCAGGCGGCCGCCTCGTCGATGCTCGCGCACTCGAGCAGGAAGTATCCGCCGAGCGCCTCCTTCACCTCCGCGTAGGGGCCGTCGGTGATCTGGGTGCGACCATCGCGGACGCGGACCGTGGTGGCCGTGTCCGCAGGCTGCAGCTCGGCCCCGCCGAGAACCACGCCGGTCGCCTGTCCCTCGGTCGCGAGCGCCTCGTATCGCTCGTAGACGGCAGCGCGCTCGTCGTCTGCGAGTGCGGCCCACTCCGTGTCGTCCGTATAGATCAGCGCCACGTACTTCACGCCTCCTCCTTGTCGTTCGGGACGGTGTCGAGAGGATGACGAACGGAACGTCGGGATTTCGACATCACGAGGCGAGCATGCGCTCGAGCAGGGTCTGCGCGCCGCGCTTGTCGAGGTGCTCGTTGAGGTTCCCGCACTTCGGGCTCTGCACGCAGGACGGGCACCCGGCCTTGCACGGGCAGCCCGCGAGCATCCGGGCCGTGTCGTGCGCCCAGTCCTCGAACCGCTCGAAGCCCCGCTCGACGATGCCGATGCCGCCGGCGTGACCGTCGTGGACGAAGATCGTCGGCAGCCCGGTCTGCGTGTGGAGGTTCGTCGAGAGACCGCCGATGTCCCAGCGGTCGCACATCGCCCAGAGCGGGAGGATCGCGATCAGGCTGTGCTCGGCTGCGTGCAGCGACGAGATCAGCAGCGGCATCGTCTCGAGCCCCTCCAGCAGCTCCTCCGCCGGCGAGAACCAGATGGCCTCCGTCTCGAACGACGTCTCCGGCATCAGCATCGGCACCACCTCGATCGTGGAGCCGTCGGCGATCGTCTTGCGCTGGTACGCGATCACCTGCTCGACGACGGAGATCTGCCCGAACACGAGCTCGACGCCGCAGACGCGGCGTGTCTCGAGCGGCGTCTCGATCGCCGTCTCCGTCTCCTTCTTCGCCTGCGTGTACCAGTCGGCGGCGATCGGGCGGACGACGGCGTGCGCGGCGACGAGGTCGAGCTCCTCGACGTGGTACTGCTCGCCGAGGTGGAGGTAGATGGCGCCGGGGTGCACGGTGGCGTAGGCGCGCTCGCGCTCGACCTGGCCGAGGACGCCGCCGGTCTCGCCGTCGACGATCACGATCGCGTCGGTGCCGCCCGAGCGCAGCGAGATCCGGGCGGCGGGATGGTCGCGCCCCTTCCAGACGTAGCCGGCGGCGGTGCGCTCGAGCTCGGGGAGCAGCGCCGCACGGTCGAGCGCCTCGGGGCCGAGGATCTCCGCGTCGTCGGCGGTGAGCGGGCCCTCGAACGCGGCGGCGAGGACGTGCTGGTCGAGGATGCGCGGGTTCGCGTGGTCGAGGATCGCCGCCTCGACGCGCCGCGAGAGGAGCGCCTCGGGCTCCCGCATGAAGAACTGGTCGAGTGCGTCGTCGGTCGCGATCAGCACGGCCGCGCCCGTGCCACGCCGGCCGGCGCGGCCCCACTGCTGCCGCAGCGAGGCGACGGTGCCGGGGAACCCGACCGAGATCGCGCAGTCGAGCAGCCCGATGTCGATCCCGAGCTCGAGCGCCTCGGTCGCCGTGACGCCGAGGAGCTCGCCGCCCACGAGCCGCTCCTCGATCGAGCGGCGCTGCGCCGGCGTGTAGCCGGCCCGGTAGGGCGCGAGCCTCCGCGCCGTCGAGGGGTCGACGCGCTGCGCCGTGAAGCGGTGGATCAGCTCGGCCGCCTTCCGGCTCTTCGTGAAGCAGATCGTTCGGAGCCCGCGCTCGACGAGCCCGGCCATCAGCAGCGACGCCTCGCCGAGCGCGCTCGCGCGCGTCCCCAGCTCCTCGTCGGTCAGCGGCGGGTTCCACAGCACGATCTCCCGCTCCGCGCGCGGTGACGTGTCGACGTCGGCGATCGTCGCCGACCGGCCGGTGAGCGAGCGGGCGAGGTCGGCCGGGTTCGCGATCGTCGCCGTCGCGAGCAGCAGCTGCGGGTCGGCGCCGTAGGCCCGCGCGAGCCGCCGCAGCCGCCGCAGCACGTTCGCGACGTGCGAGCCGAAGACGCCGCGGTAGACGTGCGCCTCGTCGACGACGACGTAGCGGAGGTTGTGGAGCACGTCGCCCCAGCGGTCGTGGTGGGGGAGGATCCCGATACTCAGCATGTCGGGGTTCGTGAGGATGACGTTGGCGGTGCGCCGGATCTGCCGTCGCGTCTCCGTCGGCGTGTCGCCGTCGTAGATCGCCGGGCGCAGAGCGTCGACCCCGTACGCGGCGAGCGAACGGGCCTGATCCTGGGCGAGCGCCTTCGTCGGATAGAGGAAGAGCGCCCGCGCGTGCCGGTCGCGCGCGATCGCATCGAGCACGGGGAGCGCGAACGCGAGCGACTTCCCCGACGCCGTCCCGGTCGTGACGACGACGTCCTCGCCTCGTGCGGCGGCGTCCCACGCGTTCGCCTGATGGTGGTAGAGGGTCGAGATCCCGCGCGCGGCGAGCGCCTGTGCGACCGCCGGAGCGAGATCCGGCGGCAGCGGGACGGTGCGACCGGCGCGCGCAGGCTCGATCGTGGCGTGTGCCACGTCGTCGCCGGAGAGGATGGGCGCCCAGGCGGTCGCGGTCACGCGGTCACGCCGTCATGCGGCCGAGCCATCGGGCGGGCCCGCCGGACGAAAGCCCGCGCACGAGAGGTTGAGCGCGCTGATCCTCCCCGACTCCACGGTCGCGTACGCCGTGTGCTCGTTCTCCTGCGGGCCCTTCTCCGGGTCGCGCCCGCGAAACCAGTACCGCACGCGGACACGGTCGGCGATCGGCGTCGCGTCGGCCTCCACGACCTCGAAGCCGGCGAGCGGCTCGAGCCAGTAGCGGTAGCGGTCGGCGATCGCCTCAGGGCCGTGCTCCTCGCGGAGCTGGTGCGGCGTCAGCGCACGTAGCACGGCGCCGGGGCCGAAGCAGGCGGCGATCCGGTCGCCGTCTCGCGCGCGGATCCCCTCCAGGAGCGCTCTGCAGGGAGTCGGGTCGACCCCGACCGTCACAGATGCGGCTCCAGCGACTGCTCGTAGCGCTTCCTCGGCTGCGCCCCGACGACCGTCGCCCGCTGCTCGCCGGCGGCGAACACGATCACCGTCGGGATCGAGAGGACGCCGAACCGCGAGGGAGTGCCGAGGTTGGCGTCGATGTCGATCCGCACGAGTCGCACGCGCTCGGCGTGGACAGTCGCGAGCTCGACGAGGTGCGGCTCGATCGCCTTGCACGGCTTGCACGAGGGCGCCGTGAAGTGGGCGATCACCGTCGTCGTGCTCTCGAGGACGATCTCGTCGAACGTCGCGTCGGTCACCTCGATGAACACCGTGCAACGGTATCTGCGTCGGTGCCCGCTGCGTCAGAGCCGCCCGCGGAACGCGGCGAGCCGGAGGAGCGGCACCCGCCAGATCGCCTCCGCGACGACGGCCCGGCTCATCTTCGAGCCGCCCACCAGCCGGTCGGTGAAGACGATCGGCACCTCCGCCACCCGGAAACCGCGGCGCAGGGCGCGGTAGGTGATCTCGATCTGGAAGGCATAGCCGCGTGTCGCGACCGCGTCCAGGTCGATCGTCTCGAGCACCACGCGTCGGAAGCACTTGAACCCACCCGTGAGGTCGGCGACGGCGACGCCGAGGACAGCGCGCGCGTACAGCGAGCCGCCCCGGGAGATGAGGCGCCGGGCGAGGCCCCAGTTGCGGGTGCCCCCGCCCGGGACGTAGCGGGAGCCGAGAGCGAGGTCGGCGCCGTCGCACGCGGCGACGAGTCGCGGCAGATCCGCCGGATCGTGCGAGAAGTCGCAGTCGATCTCGGCGACGAGCTCCGCGCCCTCGGCGAGCGCCCAGCGGAACCCGGCGAGATAGGCGCGACCGAGGCCTTCCTTCGCCTCGCGATGGAGGACGTGCAGCCACGGCCGCTCCCGTGCGAGCCCGTCGGCGAGCCGGCCGGTGCCGTCGGGAGAGCCGTCGTCGATCACGAGCACGCGGTCGTGCTCGATGTCGATCACGCGCTCGAGCGCCTCGACCATCGGCCCGATGTTCTCGCGCTCGTCGTACGTCGGGAGGCAGACGACGAGGCGGGGCGGCACGCGGGGCAGTGTGCCTGCAGGGCGGGTCGTACGGGGGCGGCTCGGTCGGCGGCGTGGCGGCGCCTGCGCTCGCCATCGGTCGACCCGTCAGTGGCGCTCGCGCCCGCGTCGAGCGGGCCCACGGCACCCACGGCCCCCACCCGGTGAATCGCCGTCCCAATCCCTCCCGTGTTGGACCCGGCACCGTGCTGGACCAGCACCCCCCAAGGGGGGCGACGAGGCCCCCAGCGCGAACGATGCCAGTCGTCGTGTTGCGGGGGTGTCGCAGAACTGCTCCAACGTCGTTCCGGTCGCGTCCTGCGCACCGGCGCGCCGCCACGCGCATCCGCGAGAGCGGCGCCTCGGTGGCCGAGCTCGCCGTCGCCGGGAAGGCGAAGGAGCTGCAGGGGATCGGCAAGACGATCGAGCAGAAGATCGTCGAGACCGGCGAGATGGAGGCGCTCGCGAAGCGGGCGAAGGAGGTGCCGCCGGAGGTCGTCGCGTTCCTGCGCCTGCCGGGGCTCGGGCCGAAGACCGCGGCACGGATCTGGGTCGAGCTCGGCGTTACCACGCTCGCCGAGCTCGAGGAGGCGGCGTCGGAAGGGCGCTTGCGGGCGCTGCAGGGGCTGGGGGCGAAGAGCGAGGAGAAGATCCTGAAGGCGCTGCGGGAGGGCGCGGGCGCGTCGGCGCCGATCCGGAGCCTGCTCGGCGACGGGCTCCCCGTTCTCCGTGAGGCGATCGAGGCCCTGCGCGCGCATCCGGCGGCCGTCGACGTCTCGGAGGCCGGTAGCGCGCGCCGCCGGCGCGAGACCTTCCGCGATCTCGACGTGATCGCGACGGCGAGCGACCCGCCCGCGCTCACCGCGCACTTCGTCGGGCTGCCCTGGGTGCAGGAGGTCGCCGCGCACGGCGACACGAAGGCGACCGTGATCACGCAGCAGGGGTTCCGGCTCGACCTCCGCGTCGTGCCGCCCGAGTGCTACGGCGACCTCCTCCAGCACTTCACCGGCTCGAAGGAGCACAACGTCGCGCTGCGCGAGGAGGCGCAGCGGCGCGGCCTCTCCGTCTCCGAGTACGGGGTGACCGTGGTCGAGACCGGTGAGGTGCGCACGTTTCGCGACGAGCACGCGCTGTATGCCTTCCTCGGCTACCAGTACATCCCGCCCGAGCTCCGCGAGAACGCCGCCGACCTCGTCGGCGAGCTGCACTGCCACTCGACGTGGTCGTCCGACGGCCGGGACTCGATCGAGGCGATGGCCCGCGCCGCCATCGCCCGCGGCTACCGCTACCTCGCGGTCACCGACCACTCGCACTACCTCCGCGACGGCCGGCTCGAAGCGCAGTGGGAGGAGATCGCGGAGCTCGAGCGCACGCTGGCGCCGTTCCGCGTGCTCCGAGGGATCGAGGCCAACATCCGCGCGGACGGGAAGCTCGACGTCCCCGACGACGTGCTCGCGCTACGACCGCTACGCGAGCAGGGACGAGGGAGCCGCTCCGCGGACGGCTCGGCGACCGGCTCGGACGCAGGCGCCTCTTCTTCGCCGGCCTCGTCGTCTTCACGATCGGCTCGCTGCTCTGCGGCCTCGCGTGGTCCGAGGCCGCCCTCGTCGTCGCGCGGGGTCTTCAGGGCCTGGGGGCCGCGCTCGTCTCGCCATCCGCGCTCGCGATCCTGACGACGACCTTCCGCGAGGGCCGCGACCGGAACATCGCTCTCGGGGTGTGGGGCGCCACGGGCGGCTTCGGCGCCGCTGCCGGCGTCCTCTTCGGGGGGATCCTCACCGACCTCCTCTCGTGGGAGTGGATCTTCTTCGTCAACATCCCGGTCGGTCTGATCGGCCTTGCGCTGACGCCGCTCTGGATCGACGACAGCCGCGACGAGACGGCGCGGACGTTCGACGTGCCGGGCGCGACGCTGATCACGTCGTCGCTGATCGTCCTCGTGCTCGGGATCACGCAGGCGAACGAGTGGGGCTGGGGGTCGGCCACCACCTGGCTCGTGTTCGCCGGCGCTGCCGCGCTCTTCGTGCTCTTCCTCGGCTGGGAGTCGCGCCAGGCGGCGCCGCTCGTGCCCGCCTCGATCTTCCGCGTGCGCACGGTGCTCGGCGCCAACATCGCGGGGTTCATCCTGGCGACCGCCCTCTTCAGCATGTTCCTGATGCTGACCCTCTACATGCAGCAAGTCCTCGGGATGACGCCGCTCAAGACGGGCCTCGGGTACCTCGCGGTCGCCGGCACCGCCATCGTGTGGGCCAACGTCGGAGCGTTCCTCGTCAACCGGGTCGGGGCCAAGTGGGTGATCGCGGCCGGGATGTCGCTGATGACGGTCGGGATGATCCTGTTCACGCAGGTGTCGGTCGGAGGCTCGTACGCGGCCGACCTGCTGCCGGGGTTCCTCGTGATCGGGATCGGGATGCCGTTCTGCTACGTCGGCGTCGCCATCGCGGCCGTCGCCGGGGTCAGCGCGCAGGAGGCAGGGCTTGCGTCGGGTCTCTACAACACGACGCAGCAGATCGGCGGCGCGCTCGGGATCGCGATCCTGTCCGCCGTCGCGACGTCGGTGACGCGCGGCGCGCTCGGCTCCGGCGACGCGCAGGCGCAGGCAGCGGTCGACGGCTTCCGCGCGGCCTTCTGGGTCGGCGTCGCCGTGACTGCGATCGGCGTCGCGGCCTCGCTCTACTTCATCCGATCCCGCGATCTCGACGCGGTGGTCGAGTCGACGCCCGCTCCCGCCTGACCGGGCTGGCGGGCC
>VGCB01000018.1 GCA_016870235.1 Actinomycetota bacterium
CGGGCCTTGGCGGCTCTCGACACCGCTGCCCGTGCGCTCGCGGCACGCGACCACTCCGAGGCGAGCTTGCGTCGGCGCCTGTCCGACCGTGGTGCCCGACCGCGCGACATCGACGGCGCCGTCGGCGTGCTCGCCCGGGCTGGGCTCCTCGACGACGAGCGTGCTGCAGCCGAGCGGGCCCGGGCGCTCGCAGTCCGTGGCTACGGCGACGAGGCGATACGGGCCGACCTCGCCGCGCGCGGTTTCGGCGTCCCTGCGATCGAGGCGGCGCTCTCCCTGCTCGAGCCCGAGATCGCCCGGGTGGCAGGCCTCGTCGAACGCCACGGCGCGAGCGCGAAGACGCTGGGAATGCTCGGCAGGCGGGGCTTCGCGGCGGAGCCGCTCGCGGATCTCGCCGACCGCATTGCGGGCGAGGCGTGAAGCGCGATAGCATGACAGTGCTTCATTCGTCTTTCACCTACACAGATGCTGTTCCGAACCCACTCGATCCTGTGAATCTCTCGACCACTACCGAACGTCCGTCACCGGCAGCGACCGGCGCTGGATGTGAGGAGGACAGACCGGCCTAGAGCCCAGCATCGCCGTGGTCAGGGACGCCCCAGCGCGGGCGAACGCCGGATGTGAGCACCCACAACGGAAGGTTGCGGTCCACCGAAGCCCCTCGCGGGAGGAGCGGTCCTTGCTCACGGTCATTGCGGCAGCAGCAGGTCTGATCGTCGGCACGCTGGTGACCGTCGCGTGGCTTCGGAACGCCAGCGAGTCCGGCCTCAAGCGCGCCGAGGAGGCGCGCGGCCGCCTCGTCACCGATGCGGAGCGCGAGGCGGAGGCGATCCGCCGCGAGGCGCAGATCGAGGGGCGCGAGCAGTCGGTCAAGCTCCGGGCCGAGATCGAGCGGGAGGTTCAGGACCGCCGTGTCGACATCGCGAAGGTCGAGGAGCGCCTCGGCCAGCGGGAGACCGAGGTCGACACCAAGGTGCTCGAGCTGACGCGACGGGAGCAGGGCGTCCACGACCGCGAGGTGCATCTGAAGCAGCTGCAGGAGGAGCTGAAGACGGTCAAGGACGATGCGCTTCGGGAGCTGCAGAAGATCGGCCAGATGACCGCCGCCGAGGCGCGGCAGATGCTTCTGGATCGTTCCGAGGAGCTCGTCCGCCACGAGCTCGCGCGCAGCGTGCGACAGCAGGAGGAGCTGGCGCGCGCCGATGCCCGCCGGCGGGCGCGGGCGCTCGTCGCCGACGCGCTCCAGCGTGTCGCAGCGAGCCACACGGCAGAGACGACCGTCTCGGTGGTCGAGCTCGCCTCCGACGACATGAAGGGCCGGATCATCGGCCGCGAAGGTCGGAACATCCGCGCGCTCGAGCACCTCACGGGAGTCGACTTCATCATCGACGACACGCCGCACGCGGTTGTCCTCTCCTCGTTCGACGGGCTCCGCCGCGAGGTCGCGAAGCTCACGCTCGAGAAGCTGATCGAGGACGGTCGGATCCATCCGGCGCGGATCGAGGAGATGTACTACCAGTCGAAGGCGGAGCTCGACGAGCACGTCCAGCAGGCGGGCGAGCAGGCCGTGTTCGAGGCCAACTGCGGCCCGTTGCACGAGGAGCTCGTCAAGATCCTCGGCCGGCTCCGGTACCGGACGAGCTACGGCCAGAACGTCCTTCGGCACACGCTCGAGGTTGCCCACCTCGCCGGGATCATGGCCGCCGAGCTCGGGGCCGGCGTTCGGACTGCGAAGCGCGCCGCGCTGCTCCACGACATCGGCAAGGCGATGACGCACGAGGTGGAGGGCTCGCATGCGCTCGTCTCCGCGCAGCTCGCGCGCCGCTACGGCGAGTCCGACGGCGTCGTCCACGCGATCGAGGCCCACCACTACGAGGTGCAGCCTCAGACGGTCGAGGCTGTGCTCGTGATCGCCGCCGACGCGATCTCGGCTTCGCGTCCGGGCGCGCGGGGCGAGAACCTCGAGCACTACATCAAGCGCCTGGCGTCGCTCGAGGAGATCGCGACGTCGAAGCAAGGCGTCGCGAAGGCGTACGCGTTGCAGGCGGGGCGAGAGATCCGCGTCATGGTCGAGCCGAGCGAGGTCGACGACGAGGGAGCCGCCCTCCTCTCGTTCGAGATCGCGCGCGAGATCGAGGATCAGCTCGAGTACCCAGGCCAGGTCAAGGTGATCGTGATCCGGGAGAGCCGCGCCGTCGAGGTCGCGAAGTGACGGAAGGACCGGACACGTGACGGAACGAAGGGTGAGGAAGGGCCTATGAGCGAGTACGAGATCATCGGCACCGTGATCGGCATCGTCCTGTTCGGCCTGATCGGGCTCTGGGGCATCGCGGTCGGCCGCCACGAGTAGCCTCGAAGGCTCGCTGCCGGGCGATCCGCGCCGGTCGCGGCGACGCGGCTCCTACAATCCATGGCCGTGCGCCGCTACCACGTCACCACGTTCGGCTGCCAGATGAACGCTCACGATTCCGAGCGGATCAAGGGCATGCTCGAGTCGCTCGGCCTGGGCGAGACCGGCGACCCCGACACGGCCGACGTGCTCGTCTTCAACACCTGCACGATCCGCGAGAAGCCGGACACGCGCCTGGCCGCGTACCTCGGGAACGCCGCGGCCCGGAAGCGCCGCCATCCGGACATGGTGGTCGCGGTCGGGGGCTGCTACGCCGAAGCGCAGCGCGAGCGCATCTTTGACCTCTACCCGTTCGTCGACGTCGCCTTCGGGCCCGGGTCGATCCCGCACCTCGGCGAGTGGATCGCGACCGGGGGCTACGCCGTCCCCCGCGGGCGGTTCGGCACCCACGAGCACTTCGCGGCCGACCTGCCGGAGAGACGGGAACGCCGGTTCCAGGCGTGGGTGCAGGTGTCGATGGGCTGCAACTCCGTGTGCTCCTACTGCATCGTCCCGAGCGTGCGAGGGCGGGAGCAGTCCCGGCGCCCCGGTGAGATCGTCGCCGAGGTCGCAGCGCTCGCGCGTGACGGCGTCCGCGAGATCACGCTGCTCGGGCAGAACGTCAACTCCTGGGGGCGCGATCTCGCCCCCGACCTGCAGACGGAGTTCGGTGAGCTCCTCCGGGCGTGCGACGCGGTCGCGGGCATCGAGCGGATCCGGTTCACGAGCCCGCACCCGAAGGACTTCCGGCCGCCCGTGATCCGCGCGATGGCCGAATGTCCGAGCGTCTGCGAGCACGTCCACCTACCGCTCCAATCCGGCTCGGATCGGGTTCTGAAGCGGATGCGACGGACCTACTCGTCCGGGCGGTACCTGGAGCTCGTCGGTGAGCTGCGCACGGAGATCCCCGACCTCGCGCTCGGGACCGACATCATCGTGGGCTTCCCCGGGGAGACGGAGAGGGATTTCGCGGAGACGCTTGAAGTCGTCGAGACCGTGCGCTTCGACTCCGCGTTCACGTTCGTCTACTCGCCGCGGGCCGGCACCGAGGCCGCCACGATGGACGATCAGGTGCCGGAGGACGTGATACGGGAGCGCATGGAGCGGCTCGTCGACGTCGTCCAGCGCATCGCCGCCGAACAGAACGCCGCCCGCGAAGGCGGGGTCGAGCAAGTGCTCGTGGAAGGGCCGAGCCGCACCGACCCGTCGCTCCTCCGCGGGCGCACGCGACGGAACACGACCGTCAACTTCGCGGGCGCATTCGAGCCGGGGACCCTCGTCGACGTGCGGATCACCGGGTCGACGTCGACGACGCTCCGGGGCGACCAGCTCACGCTCGTCACCGCCTGATGCGCGTCCTGATCACGGGCTCGAGCGGCCAGATCGGGACGAACCTGGCGATCCGCCTGCTCGCAGACGGGCACGAGGTGTTCGGCGTCGACAAGCGGGTGAACACCTGGACCGACGCGTTCCCGACGCTGCTCCAGGATCTCGCGGGCCAGTACGCCGCGTTCCGTGGCGGCGTCAACGGCGTCGAGTATCCGCCGATCGACCTCGTCGTGCATCTTGCCGCCCATGCGAAGGTGCACCAGCTCGTCCGCGAGCCGCACCGTGCGCTCGAGAACGCGGTGATGACGTTCAACGTGCTGGAGTACTGCCGCGGCATCGGCGTCCCGCTCGTCTTCTCCTCGACGCGTGAGGTCTACGGCGACGTTCACCGCTTCGAGGGCTACGGGGAGGAGACAGCCGACTTCGCGTTCACGGAGAGCCCGTACTCGGCGTCGAAGATCGCGGGCGAGGCGCTCGTCTACGCGTACGCACGCTGCTACGGGCTCCGGTATGTGGTGTTCCGCTTCTCGAACGTCTACGGCCGCTACGACAACGACCTCCGCCGGATGTCGCGGGTGATCCCTCGCTTCATCCACGAGATCTCGTCCGGCACGCCGATCACGATCTACGGCGGGAGCGACAAGGTGCTCGACTTCACCTACGTCGACGACTGCGTGGACGGGATCGCGAAGGGCGTCGTCGCGCTGCACGGCGGCGCCGTCGCCAACGAGACGATCAACCTGGCCTTCGGCGAGGGGAACACGCTCGTCCGGGCCGCGGAGCTGATCGGCGAGAAGCTGGGAGTCGTGCCCGAGATGACGCTCGCCTCGTCGCTCGTCGGCGAGGTGACCCGGTACGTTGCGGACATCCGAAAGGCCCGTGACCTGATCGGCTGGGTCCCGCAGACGCCTCTCGCGGTCGGCGTGCCCCGTGCCGTCGAGTGGTTCCTGGAGCATCGAGCCCGCCATCCCGAGGAGAGCGGGGCTCTCGCGCCGGAGTCGGTCGAGACCGAGCACTGAGCGCCGGCCGGGCGACGCCGGTGGTGAGGTGATCGCGGCGCGGTGCGGCGCCTCCCTCGGCGGCGGCCGCAGATTGCGGCAGATTCGGAGCGGGCTCCGGCACACACGCGGTGGTTTCGGCGTTACGCTGGACGCGTGGGGTGGATGCCGGTGGCCCAGCGGATGGGAGAGCGCCGCCGGCAGTCACCGCGGTGAACATGGGCGCAGATCGGACGATCACACCCGGCAGCCCGCTCGTCGTCGCGATCTTCGGGCCGACGGCGTCGGGGAAGTCCGCGGTTGCGGAGGCCGTTGCGGACGGGCTCGGAACGGAGGTCGTGTCGGCCGACGCGATGCAGGTCTACCGCGGACTGCCGCTCCTCACGAACCAGCCGGAGCGGCCGACACGCCTGGTCGCGATCAGGGAGCTGGGTGAGGAGATGTCCGTCGGCGCGTACGCGCCGCTTGCGCACGCTGCGATCGACGAGCTCGTGCGGGAGCGCGGCGTTGCCGTCGTCACGGGAGGCACCGGCCTCTATCTCCGCGCAGCGCTAGGTGAGCTTCGGGTGCCTCCCCCGGCCGCCGGCGGCGTCCGCGCCCGGATCGAAGCGGAGTACGACCGTGATCCTGCGGATGCCTACGCCCGTCTCCACCGTCTCGACGCCCGCGCCGCCGCCGCCGTCCACGAGAACGATCGGCGGCGCGTCGTCCGAGCCCTCGAGCTCGCCGAGGCAGGAGCGACGCTCGTCTCCGACGACGACCGGCTGTGGAGCCGTCACATGCGCCTGCCGACGCTCCAGTTCGGGCTCGACGTCGCTCCGTCCACGCTCGAGCAGCGAATCCGCGATCGCACGCGGACGATGTTCGAGCGTGGCGTCGCTCGGGAGGTCGCCGGGGCGCTTGCGGCGCCCGTCTCGCGCACGGCTGCGAAGACGCTCGGACTCGCCGAGATCGCCGGCCTCTCTCCGCAGGAGGCCGAGGAGCGGATCGTGGTTCGGACCCGGAGGTACGCCGCCTACCAGCGCAAATGGATGCGGCGCATCCCGGACCTCGCGATCGTGGACGGGAACCGGCCGCCCGGGGAGGTTGCGAGCGCGATCGTCCGTGCGGTAGCCGCTGCCAGGTCTGCGCTCAGCCGTGGCGCCCTCGTCGTGAGCGGCTGACGGCACGGAGTACGATCGCTCGGTGCGGTTCTGGAAGTGGCATGGGCTGGGTAACGCGTACCTCGTCGTGGAGCGGCCCGATCGCGGTGCTCTCGAGCCGGCGCGTGTCCGGCGACTCTGCAACGTCGGTACCGGGATCGGATCGGACGGGGTGATCGAGGTCGTCGCCCGAACGTCCGCCGAGGCCGAGATCGTGATCTGGAATCCCGACGGCTCCGTCGCCGAGATGTCCGGGAACGGCGTGCGCATCGCGGCCCGTTGGCTCGCAATGCAGACAGGGGCACGCGAGGTGGTCGTCGTCACTGGGGGGCGGCGTGTCCACGCGCGCATGCTCGAGGGTGGCGACGTCGAGACCGACATCGGCGAGGTGGAGATCGGCGCTCCCGAGACGATCGATCTCGGAGACGGGGAGGCGGTCGAGCTGACGCCGGTATCGGTCGGCAACCCGCACGCCGTGGTGCGCCGCGACGGGGCGACCCGGGGCGATCTCCTCCTGCTCGGCCCGAGGATCGAGACCCATCCGCGCTTTCCGAACCGCACGAACGTCCAGCTCGTGGAGCCGGTCGGGGCGAACGAGCTGCGCGTCCTCGTGTGGGAGCGCGGGGCGGGAGAGACGGCCTCCTCGGGCTCCTCCTCGACGGCTGCGGCCGCGGTCGCGGTCGCGCGCAGCTGGTGCGTCAGCCCCGTGACGGTGCACCTCCCGGGCGGCGACCTGGTCGTGACGCTCGCCGGCTCCTTCGCAACGCTCCTCGGCCCCGCCGAGCAGATCTGCGAAGGCGTGACCGCGCTCTAGCGCCTCTCCGGCCGTCGCCGTCGCGGCGGCGGGCAGAGACGCTCAGACCGCGATCTCGAACTCGCGCAGGACGTCGTTCAGCGACGTCTTGAGGTCGGTCGACGCGCTTCGCTCGCCGACGATCAGCGCGCACTGCAGCCCGTAGGTGCCGGCGGGGTACGTCTTCTCGCGGACGCCCGGAAGGACGACCTTGCGCGGCGGGACGGCACCACGGTGCTCGATCGGCTCGGAGCCGGTGACGTCGATGATCGGGATCGAGGCGGAGAGGACGACGTTCGGTGCGATGACGGCGCCGGCCCCGATTCGCACGCCCTCGACGACGACGGCGCGCGACCCGATGAAGGCGCCGTCCTCGACGATGACCGGCGCGGCCTGGGGCGGTTCGAGGACGCCGCCGATGCCGACGCCGCCCGCAAGATGGACGTCGGCGCCGATCTGGGCGCAGGACCCGACGGTCGCCCACGTGTCGACCATCGAGCGCGGCCCGACCCAGGCGCCGATGTTGACGTATCCGGGCATCAGCACGACGCCCTCGGAGAGGAAGGCCCCGTAGCGAGCGACGCCCGGTGGAACGACCCGCACGCCCCGATCGGCGTAGTCGCGCTTGACGGGGATCTTGTCGAGGAACTGCAGGCCGCCGACCTCCATCGGCTCCACCTTCCGGAGCCGGAAGTACAGGAGGATCGCCTTCTTCACCCAGTCGTTGACGACCCAGTCGCCGTCCCGCTGCTCGGCGACCCGAACCTCGCCCGCGTCGAGGAGCGCGATCGCCTCCTCGATCGGGCCGGCCTCCACCTGGCCGGCGGCGAAGAGCTCCTCGATCCGGGCTGCGAGTTCCACGATCGGATTCTGCCCGCTTCGGCCGTCGGCTGCCGCGAGACCTGTCAGGTCGGCGCGGGGACGGCGCCGAGCTGGACCATCAACCCGAGCATGTCCGCGCACGACCAGCGCTCGACGCAGCGATCGCCGGCGAAGCGCAGGATCGTGATCCCATCGAGGACGATCTCGACCCCTGTCGCGGGGATGCTGTTGAACGTCCCTTCGTGCCTTCCGGTCATCGAGAACCGGACGGTGACGGTGTCATTGGATTCGATCACCTCGTGAAACGTGAGCTGCGGCTCGGTGAAGGCGGAGAAGATGCTCTCGTAGAGGGCGACCACACCGGCATAGTCGAGTGGCTCCCCGTAGCCGTGGAGTTTCACTGACGGGTCGTAGACCCCGAGGTAGCCGACCAGATCGCCGGCATTCCACCGCTCTCGTGCCCGCGAGAGCGAGGCGCGCGCTGCCGACTCCATGGTTCCGTCTCCTTCGTCGAGGACGAGCCGTCGGGTTGTGGTTCGCTGCTCTCGCCGGTCCGGTTCGACGCGAGGGAAGAAGGCAGCTCGAAATCTCGTGCGGCCCCGGCGTCGGACGCTTCGCAGCATCCGTCCGTCGCGACGCGACTGCGGTCGCCCGTGCCCCTCACCTGTCCGAAAGGGACACTTTCTCCTGGGCCACCGGCCTCCTCCCCTTCGTGTTCAACGATAACAGGGAATCTGTTGCGTGTCCGTTCCGAATCGCACCAAAACAGTGCCAAGAACGCCGAGCGGGGAGCGCGCGCCCCTACAGCGCGCTCGCCAGGATCACCGCCGCCCGCTCGCACTCGGCCAGCGTCGGGACAAGCGCGAAGCGCACGTAGCCCTCGCCCGACGCTCCGAGGAACGCCCCGGGCGCGACGACGATTCCGTGCTCGAGAAGGCGGGTCGCGAAGGACTCGGACCCCTCGCCGTCGGGAACCGCCACCCAGAGGTACATCGTGGCGGCGCTCCCCGCCACGCGCAGTCCCTTCGCGGCGAAGAGGTCGAGGAAGACCCGTCGCTTCGCGGCGTAGGCCGCGCGCGCCCGCTCGACGTGCGCCTCGTCCGCCCAGGCCACGACCGAGGCCCGCTGGACGAACTCCTGCGGCGCGGTACCGAGCGACGGCCGGAACTTCTTGATCGCGGCGACCAGCGCGGGATCGCCGGCGACGAACCCGGAGCGGTATCCCGTCATCGACGATCGCTTCGAGAGCGTGTTGAAGACGAGCACGTTCGCGAGATCGTCGAGCTGCAGCGCCGAGGGTGGCGGCTCGTCGAACCACAGCTCCGAGTAGGCCTCGTCGGATGCGAGCACGAACCCGTGCCGGCGGGCGAGCTCGGCGAGTCGCGCGTAGAAGGCGAGCGGGGCGACGGCGCACGTCGGGTTGTTCGGGTAGTTGACCCAGACGAGCGCTGCGCGCTTCCAGTCGAACGGCGAGACCGCATCGAGGTCGGGGAGGAAGCCGTTGGCCTCGAGCAGCGGGAGCTCGAGGACGCTCGCACCGGCGAACTGCGCTCCACGCTCGTACACCGGGTACCCGGGCTCCGGGGCGATCACGGTATCCCGGCCCGCCTCCGGGTCGAGCACGGCCTGGGCGAACGAGTAGATCGCCTCCTTGGAGCCCAGGGTCGGGACGACGTGCTGGTCGGGATCGAGCGTGACGCCGAACCGCCGCCCGGCCCACGCGCAGATCGCCTCGCGCAGCTCGGGCAGCCCGACCGACGCCGGATACCCCATGCGCTCGCGCACGCCCTCCCTGAGCGCCTCGATGATCGCAGGGTCGGTCGACTCCTGCGGGTCGCCCATGCCGAAGTCGATCACCTCGTGGCCCTCGGCCCGCCGCGCGGCGGCAGCCTGCGCGAGCCGGACGAACGGGTAGGTGGCCTGCGCCCGGAGGATCGGCGAGATCGGCACGGCGTGCTAGGCCCGGCTCTCGCCGAGCAGGAAGCGATGGAGCACCTCGTAGGCCTTGATGAGGGCGTCGATCTCGACGAGCTCGTCCCGCCGGTGGGCGTACCGCGTTCCGCCCGGCCCGAAGTTGACGGCGTCGATCCCGCGCGACGTGAAGTCGGCGACGTTCGTCCACGCCTGCTTCGGCTCGAACAGGAGGTCGCCGGCATCGCGCAGGGCCTCGACCAGAGGCGTGTCGGTCACCACTCTGGCCGACGGGCTGTTGCTCTCGATCGTCAGCTCGGCATCCGCGGGGACGAGCTCGCGCACCCACTCCTCGGCGTCCTCGGGCGAGCGATCGGGCGCATAGCGCACGTTGAGGGTGGCGACGGCCGAATCGGGGATGACGTTGTCGGCGATCCCGGCGCTCAGGCGCGTGATCGACACCACCTCCCGGAAGACGAGCCCGCCGACGACCGCGTCCCGGGGCTCGATCGCGGCAAGCGAGCGGAGCCCCTCGAGCGCCTTCTCGATCGCGTTCTCGGCCGTCCACGGCCGCGCCGAGTGGCCGCTGACCCCGGAGAACGTGACGCTAGCGTTGAGGTTCCCGAGGCAGCCCGCGTGGATCTCGAGGTCGGTCGGCTCGAGGAGGACGGCGAGCGCGGCGTCGAGGACGTCGGAGGATGTCTCGAAGAGATGGGGGAGAGGGCTCCACTGCGGCGGCAGCTCCTCCTTGCCGAAGAGCAGAAGCCCGATGTCGAGGGCGCCGGGCCGGTCCTCCGCAAGATCACGGAGGAGCTCGATCGCGACTGCGACACCGCCTTTCATGTCGCTGGCGCCGCAGCCGTGCACGGCGCCGCCGTCGATGCGGCCGGGGACGTTCTCCTGCGCGGGCACGGTGTCGTAGTGGCCGACGAGGAGGACGAGCGGGACGTCCGGGCGGCGCGGCCGGATCCACAGGAACGCGTCCTCGGCCTCGTAGACGGGCGCAAAGGCCGGCGGAACGAGCTCCCGGAGATGGCGCCTGACCCTCTCCTCGTGACGGCTCTCGGACGGGATGTCGACGAGCTCGAGTGTGCGCGCGGCGAGCCGTGTCGCGAGATCCGGCATGGTGTGACCCTACCGGCATACTGCGGCGGTGACGTCCCGCCAGCCCGACCCGCTGCCCGGTGCCGAGCCCGAGCGCGGGCTGGCTCTCGCCGTGCTCCCGAAGGGCGCGGATCCGGCGTCCGAGCTGGCGGAGCTCCGCGAGCTCGCGTGGACGGCGGGTGTGGCCACGATCGACGAGATCGTCCAGCACCGGCTCCATCCGGACCCGCGGACCTACGTCGGCAAGGGCAAGCTCGAGGAGCTCCGCGAGCGCTTCGCCGACGCGCACGCGGAGGTGCTCCTCGTCGACGGCGAGCTCGACCCCGGGCAGCAGCGCGCGCTCGAGAACGCGCTCTCGGCCCGCGTCGTCGACCGCACGCAGCTGATCCTGGACATCTTCGCGCAGCACGCGATCAGCGCCGAGGGCAAGCTCCAGGTCGAGCTCGCCCAGCTCGAGTACAACCTCCCCCGCATGCGGGGCATGTGGCAGCACCTCGAACGGCTGGGCGGCGGCGTCGGCACGCGCGGCCCGGGCGAGACGCAGCTCGAGAGCGACCGCCGGATGGCCCGTCGTCGCATCGCCCAGCTCCGCGAGCGGCTCCGTGGCCTGCAGGGCCAGCGGGCCGTCCGCCGCAAGGAGCGCAAGCGCGCGGAGATGCCCACGATCGCCCTCGCCGGTTACACGAACGCCGGCAAGTCGACGCTGCTGAATGCGCTCACGGGCGCGGAGGTCTCGGTCGAGAATCGTCTGTTCGAGACGCTCGACCCGACGACGCGCTTCTTCGACCACGACGGCAAGCGGTACCTCGTGACCGATACGGTCGGCTTCATCCGGCGGCTGCCGACGCAGCTTGTCGAGGGATTCGCCTCGACGCTCGAGGAGACGCTCGTCGCCGACGTGATCGCACACGTCGTCGACGCGTCCCAGCCGGACGGCGAGCGGGCCGAGCAGATTGCCGCAGTCGAGCGCGTTCTCGCAGGCATCGGCGCCGGCGACGTGCCCACCGAGCTCGTCCTCAACAAGATCGATCGGCTCGACGTCGATGCCCGGGAGCGCCTCGCGAACCGCCATCCCGGCGCGATCCAGGTCTCCGCGCTCACCGGCGAAGGGCTCGACGCCCTGCGGGCCCACATCGCGGAGATCTTCGCCGATCGCTTCGAGGAGGTACGGCTGCTCGTGCCGTACGGCGAGGGACGGGCGCTGTCCGACCTGTACGCGCTCGGGGCGCCGATCGACGAGCGAAAGGACACGCCGGAGGGCGTGGAGATTCGCGCGCGCCTCCCGCATCGCGACGTCCGCCGCTTCGCCGGGTTCCTCGTCGCAGGGGCGCGCGAGCCGTGACCCGTCTGCTCGTCCAGCGGCTGAGCCCGGACACCGCGATCCCGCGGGCCGCGCACGCAGGCGACGGCGGCCTCGACCTCGCCGCGGCCGAGGGAGTCGTGATCGGCCCGGGCGCGCGCGCCGTCGTCGGGACGGGCCTCGCCGTCGCGATCCCGGAGGGCCACGCCGGGCTCGTGCTGCCGCGCTCGGGGCTTGCCGCCCGTCACGGCCTTGCGCTCGTGAACGCGCCGGGCCTCGTCGACGCGGGCTATCGCGGGGAGGTCAAGCTGATCCTCCTCAACACCGATCGTGAGGAGCCGTTCGAGGTGGAGGCCGGCATGCGCATCGGGCAGCTCGTGGTCGTGCGGCTGCCTGCGCTCGACGTCGTCGAGGTCGACGCCTTGCCGGCGAGCGATCGCGGCGCCGCCGGGCTCGGGTCGTCGGGGCTCCGGTGAGGCCCGACCCGCGGATCCGCGTGTCGGCGCTCCTGCGCTGGGGCGACCGCATTCTCCTCTGCCGGCACGTCAAGGACGGCGTCGAGCACTGGCTGCTGCCCGGCGGCGGCGTCCGTGGCGGCGAGACGCTGACCGCGGCTCTGCTCCGCGAGCTCGTCGAGGAGACGGCGGTCATCGACGACGGCGACGAGCTGCCGCTCGAGGGGCCGGTCGCCATCGTCGAGTCGATCGCGCCGGAGCGGAGCACGAGCACGAGACACATCGTCCACGTCGTCTTCGCCGCGAACCTCGCGGGCTCGTTGACGGCGATCGCGTCGTCGGACGAGGCCGTGCGTGGCCACCGTCTCTTCGCGCTCGACGAGCTCCACGAGATCTCGATCCACCCGCCGATCCACCGGTTCCTCCGCCGGTGGGAGGCCGGTGACCCATGCGTGTATCTCGGGTCAGTGTGGACCGACTGACG
>VGCB01000019.1 GCA_016870235.1 Actinomycetota bacterium
CGCAGACGCCGCGGCGCGGGCGCTGATGGAGGCGCGGCCGTGAGCCATACGGCCTCGGAGCAGGTCGCCTGGTGCCTGGCGCGCCAGTGCCGGGCCGACGACGTGCTCGTCGTCGGCGTCGCGACGCCGATGATCCATCCCGAGGAGGTCTCCCGCTCCGCGGTCGGCGTGTACTCGCAGGCGCAGATCCTCGACGTGATCCAGCGTGGGCGGATCACGCTCCAGTTCATCAGCCCCGCACAGGTCGACGGGCGCGGCGCGCTCAACACGAGCCGCGTCCGCGGCAAGGACGGGTCGCTGGTGCGCCTCCCCGGCGGGCTCGCGACCGCCGACATCGCACGGCTGATGGGACGCCTCGTCGTCTACCGCGTCGGGCACGAGCGGCGGTTCCTCACCGAGCAGGTCGACTTCGTCACCGGCGCGCCAGGACGGGTGGCGGCGATCGTGACGTCGGCGGCCGTGATCGAGTGGGACGGAGAGCGCTTCCGGCTCGCGTCGGTGCACGAGGGCTCGACCGTCGACGAGGTCGTCGCTGGCTGCGGGTTCGCGCTCGACCTCCCGGCCCGCGTGCCGACGACCGAGCCGCCGCCGCCGGAGGCGCTGCGGCTGCTGCGCGAGGAGATCGACCGGCACGGGCTCCTCGCCCTCGAGACGCGCGACGGCCGCGCCGGGGCGCTGCGCACGCTGGAGGCGCTCTCGTGAGCCGCACGCTCGGAGAGATCCTGGCGACCCGGGCGGCCGAGAGCCCCGACCATGCCATCGTGCGCTTCGAGGACGCGGTCGTCACGTACGCCGACCTCGACGCGGCGGCCAACCGCGTCGCGAACGGGCTCGGCGCGCTCGGCCTGGAGAGGGGCGACCGGGCCGCGGTGATGCTCTCGAACCGGCCGGAGTTCCTCGCCACCTGGTTCGGGATGGCGAAGGCCGGGATCGTCGAGGTGCCGCTCAACACCGGTCTCCGCGGCGACATGCTCGCGTACATGCTGAACCAGGCCGAGTGCCGCGCGCTCGTGATCGACGAGCAGTGGCTCGAGCGGATCGAGCGGATCGCGCCGTCGCTCGCGACGCTCCGCGACGTGGTCGTCGTGCCGAGCACGTCGACGGAGTCGACGCCACGTGCCACCGACCTACCCGGCGCGCTGTCGACGAGGTCGTGGGCCGATCTCCTCGACGCTCCCTCCACCGCCCCGGAGGTCGAGATCGACCCGTTCGACCGCTCCGTCATCCTCTTCACCTCCGGGACGACCGGCCCCTCGAAGGGCGCCGTGCTCACCCACAACGCGCACGTCGCGCAGGCGCAGAACGTGTGCGACCTCATGCGCTACGGCCCGGGCGAGACGCTCTTCAACGCGTTCCCCCTGTTCCACGTCAACGCCCGCTACACGAGCGTGCTGCCGGCGATGCTGCTCGACGGCGGCTCGCTCGTGCTCCACGACCGCTTCTCGGCCTCGCGCTTCTGGGAGATCTGCCGCGCCGAGAGCGTGACCGCGTTCAACTTCATGGGCGCGATGGTGATGATGCTGCAGAAGCAGCCCGAGCGACCCGACGACGCCGACAACCCCGTCCGCTGCGCCTACGGCGCGCCCGCCCCGGTCGCGATCCAGGAGACGTTCCAGGAGCGGTTCGGGCTCGAGCTCGTCGAGGTCTACGGCTCGACCGAGCTCTGCTGCGCGACCCAGAACACGCTCGCCGTTCCGCATCCGCGCGGATCGTGCGGCCGGGCGTCGCCGCTCTACGAGGTCGAGATCCACGACGAGCACGGCCACCGCCTCCCGCCGGGGGTCGAGGGCGAGATCGTCGTCCGTCCCCGCGAGCCGCACGCCATGGTCGAGGAGTACGTCGGCAACCCCGAGGCCACCGTCGCCGCCTTCCGCGGCTGCTGGTTCCACACGGGCGACCGGGGCCGCGTCGACGAGAACGGGTGGTTCTTCTTCTCCGACCGGCTCAAGGACGCGATCCGCAGGCGCGGCGAGAACATCTCCTCCTGGGAGCTCGAGCAGGTGCTGAACGACCACGAGGCCGTCGAGGAGACCGCCGTGATCGGGGTGCCGTCGGAGCTGACCGAGGAGGAGGTGCTCGCGGTCGTCAAGCTGAAGGAGGGCGCAGCGCTCGCGCCCGAGGCGCTCCTCGACTTCGCGCAGGAGCGGGTGCCGCACTTCGCCGTGCCGCGCTACGTCCGCTTCGTGGCCGAGCTGCCGAAGAACCACGCGCAGCGGATCGAGAAGCCCGTGCTCCGAGCCGTGGGGGTGACGCCGGACACATGGGACCGCGAGCTGCACGGGTACGAGGTGCGTCGGTGATCCCCCGTCCAGCCGCTCCCCTCCCCCGTCCGACTTCAGTCGGACGGTTCAGCTCGAGTACGCGCCGCCGTCCGACTGAAGTCGGACGGGGCGAGGTGGCGGCGCGTGTATAGCGGCGTCCGCACGATGGGCGCCGTCGTCTCGGCCCGTGCTGCCGAGAGCCCGGATCGCGAGATCGTCCGCTTCGAGGCCGGCCCGGTCACGGGCGGCGCGCTCGACGAGCGGTCGAACCGGGTCGCGAACGCGCTCGCCGGCCTCGGGCTCACGCGGGGCGACCGGGTGGCCGTGATGCTCGGCAACCGGGCGGAGTACCTCGACGCCTGGGTGGGGATCGCGAAGGCGGGGATGGTCGAGGTGCCGCTCAACGTCGGGCTTCGCGGCGACATGCTCGCGTACATGCTGAACCAGTCGGGCACGTCGGCGATCGTGGTCGACGCCGCCTGGGTCGATCGGATCGAGCGCATCGCCGCGCAGGTGCCCCGGCTGCGTCACGCCGTCGTGCTGGGCGAGGACGCGTCGGGGAGCGTGCCGGTACCGGTGCGGACACTGGCCTTCGCCGAGCTGCTCGACGGCTCACCGGACCCGCCTGCGGTCGACGTCCACCCCTACGACACGTCGGTGATCCTCTTCACGTCGGGCACGACGGGGCCGTCGAAGGGCGCGGTGCTGACGCACAACGCGAACTTCCGGCTCGCGACCGTGGCGACGATCGACGTCATGACCTACGGCGAGGACGAACGCCTGTTCAGCGCCTTCCCGCTCTTCCACGTCAATGCGAAGTACACGAGCGTCCTCCCCGCCCTGTTCATGGACCGCGGCTCGCTCGTGCTTCATGACCGCTTCTCGGCGTCGCGCTTCTGGGACATCTGCCGCGCCGAGAGCGTGACGGCGTTCAACTTCATGGGCGCGCTGCTGATGATGCTCTCCAAGCAGCCCGAGCGGCCCGACGACCGCGACCACCTCGTTCGGAAGGGCTACGGCGCACCCGCGCCCGCCGCGATCACGCCGCAGTTCGAGGAGCGCTTCGGCGTCACCCTGCAGGAGATGTACGGCTCGACCGAGCTCGGCAACTGCACGGGCAACCAGTGGGGCAACCGGCGGATCGGCACCTGCGGGACGCGCATGCCCGACTACGTGGTCGAGATCCACGACGACCGGGGACGCCGCTGCCCGCCGGACGTCGAGGGCGAGATCGTCGTGCGCCCGCTGGCGCCGCACATCATGGTCGAGGAGTACGTCGGCAACCCCGAGGCCACGGTCGCCGCGTTTCGCGGACTCTGGTTCCACACGGGCGACCGCGGCCGCGAGTCGGCCGACGGCTGGTTCACGTTCGTCGACCGGCTCAAGGACGCGATCCGCCGCCGCGGCGAGAACGTCTCCTCCTGGGAGGTCGAGCAGGTGCTGAACGACCACGACGCGGTGGAGGAGACCGCGGTGATCGGGGTGCCGTCGGAGCTGACCGAGGAGGAGGTGCTCGCGGTCGTGAAGCTGAAGGAAGGCGCAGCGCTCGCGCCCGAGGCGCTCCTCGACTTCGCGCAGGACCGGATGCCCCACTTCGCCGTGCCGCGCTACGTCCGCTTCGTGGCCGCGCTGCCGAAGAACCACGCGCAGCGGATCATGAAGCCGGAGCTCCGCGCAGAGGGTGTGACGGCCGACACCTGGGATCGCGACGCGCACGGGTACATCGTCCGGCGCTGACATCGAGTCGGCGATCTGGTAGGTTCGCCCGGTGTCGACCTACGAGAACCCGAACGCAGCCATCGTCGTCGTCGGCGCCGCGGGCGGGCTCGGCGGCGCGATCGCGCGACGCCTCGCCTCCGACCGACCCGGCGCACCGCTCTGGATCACCTACCGTGGTGATGCGGAGCGCGCGGAGGCCGTCGCGCGCGAGATCCCGGGAGCGCGCACGGCACGATGCGACCTCCACAGCGCGGACGACATGCAGCGGCTCGCCGACGAGGTGCGGGCCGGCACCGACGGCGTCGCGACCCTCGTGCACGCCGCCGTCGAGGTCGCGACCGGCCCGGCCCTCGAGATCGGCTACGAGCGCTTCTCGGAGGTCGTGAGGTCGAGCGGGCTCGCGCTCCTCGGGCTGACGGCCGCCTTCGACGACCAGCTCGGCGACGGCTCGACCATCCTCTACTGCACGAGCATCGGCTCGTTTCGCGTGATCCCGACCTACAGCGCGATCGGCACCGCGAAGGCGTGCGGCGAGGCGCTCGTCCGCTACCTCGCCGCCGAGCTCGCGCCGCGCGGGATCCGGGTGAACGCGATCTCGCCGCCGCCGTTCGCCTCGCAGGCCGCGCAGGACGTCGTCGGCGACCTCGACGCGCTGATGGCGGCGACGGACGCTGCGACCCCGCGCGGCCGCCGGCTCGACCTCGCCGAGATCGCCGACCTCGCGTCCTACCTGTCCGAGCCGCGGAGCTCCGGGATCACCGGCCAGTCGATCCTCGTCGACGGCGCGATCTTCAACACCTGGCGATTCTGACGGCGACGCCGTGACTCTGACGGCTATGCCGGGCCGCGTGCGTCGACCGGGCTCGGCTCGACGCGAAGGAGCCTCGCCGCCCAGACCGGCAGCCACCAGTTCCAGCGACCGAGCAGGTGCATCGTCGAGTGCACGAGCAGGGCGCGGATCACCGTCGCGTCGAACACGATCCCCGCGGCAAGGCCGATGGCGAACTGCTTGATGTCGGGGCCGGGGCCGGTCGACAGCGTGCAGAAGGCGAACATGAGCACGAGCGCGGCGCTCGTCACCAGCTTCCCCGTCCGTGCGAGACCGAGCGAGACCGCGTCGCCGGTGCGGCCCGCCTCGTCGTAGCCCTCGCGCATCCGCGTGAGCATGAAGACCTCGTAGTCCATCGAGATCCCGAAGAGGAAGGCGAAGATCATCAGTGGGATCCACGAGATCACCGCGTCCGTCGCCTCGACGCCCCAGATCGCTTCGCTCCCGTGGCCCTGCTGGAAGATGAAGACGACGATCCCGAACGCGGCCCCGAGCGACACGAGGTTGAGGATCACCGCCTTGAGCGGCAGGAGGAGCGAGCGGAACGCGCGCGCAAGGAGCACGAAAGTCAAGATCAGGACGAACGCGAGGACGTACGGGAAGTTCCCGTACACGGCGTCCACGAAGTCGCGATTC
Organism: Actinomycetota bacterium; assembly: GCA_016870235.1. The sequence goes on from VGCB01000019.1 coordinate 5,446, forward strand.
GTCGCCGCCATGCCGCCGAGGGTGAGCTCGATCCCGCCTCCGGACTCCCGCTCGAGCGCAGGCAAGGTCGTGTCCTGAAGACCGTCGATGAGCCCCCGCGCCGGCCGGGAGTTGCCGTCGTCGACGCCGAAGGCCTCGACCAGACCGGTCGTCCCCTTCTGCCACGACGCGGGCGCGGCGGCGCCGGCGATCCCCTCGACGGTCGAGAGCTTCTGCGCGATCGCGTCGAGCCGCTCGGGTGTGGCCGCCTTCTCGGCCAGCACGACGTACGGGAGGCACACGCCCTCGGTGAAGCCGGCGGCGGTCAGCGCCCCTCGTCCAGCCTGCGCGTCCCCGGCGGCGGGCTGCTTCGCGGTCTCCGCGTCGCTCGGGTTCATCTGGAAGGCCGGGATGAGAACGAGGACGACGATCGCGAGCCCGATCGCGAACGTGAAGATCGGGCGCTTGTGGATGAACGCCGCCCACCGGCGCCCACCGGCCCCAGAACCCCTTGTCGGGATGTGGCATCCGCACCAGACGCCGCGGCAGGACGCGGAGGCGGTTGATCCTTGGGCCGAGCAGCGACAGGATCGCGGGCAGCAGCGTGATCGAGGCGAGCACGGAGATCGCCGGGATCAGCATGCCGCCGATGCCGATCGAGCGGATGAAGGGCAGCGGCAGGATCAGCATGCTCAGCAGACCGATCCCGACCGTCGACCCCGAGACGATCACCGACCTGCCGGCGTGGACCATCGTCTGCACGAGCGCGTCCTCGGTCGAAGACCCGTGCTCCAACTCCTCCCGGAAGCGGAAGATCATCAGCAGCGCATAGTCGATCGCGACGCCGAGACCGACGAGCGCGACCAGGAACTGGACGACGATGGAAACGTCCGTCAGGAACGTGAGCACGTACACGCAGAGGAACGTCGTCAGGATCGACGCGATCGCGATCGCGATCGGCGCCAGGATCGCCGGGAGCGTCCCGAAGACGAAGAGGAGGATGACCAGCGCGCCGGCACCGCCGATCACGGCCTCGACGAGAACGCTGGGGCCGGTCTCGCTGCCCTGCGACTCGAACACGGCCGCCTGTCCGGTGACGTGTGCCGTGACGCCGTCCGGCGTCGCCTCCGCGAGCGCCTTGCGCATCTCCTCGATCGGCGGGAAGCTCGAGAACGACGACTCGCCCGAGGGATAGACGGTCGCGATCATCGCGCGCCTGTCGTCCGAGACGTACATGTCGTTGTTGACCTCGAACCACGACCCGACGCGGGAGCCCGGCGGCATCACGGCGGCCGCGGCGTCGATTGCGGCCGCCATCCCCGGCGTCTGCGTCAGGTCCTGCTCGCCCTTGAAGACGAGGACGATCGGCGGCTGCGTGCCGGAGCCGAACGTCTCCTGGGTGCGCTTGTTGGCCTCGTAGGCCGAGTAGCCGGGGATCGAGAACGACTCGAACCACCGATCGGAGAGCGCAGACGCGGCCGCCGCACCGGCAACCGTGAGCACGATCCAGAAGGCGATGATCTGCCAGCGGCGGCGGACGACGAAGCGGCCGAGGGCCTCCATCGCGGCCACTTTAGTGAAGGCGGCGGGGGTGGTGCGCTACGCGGTCAGCTGCGCCACGGCCCGATCCACGAGCCCGCGCGCAAGCTCGCGCAGCCCCGCGTCGTCCTTCCCCCATACGGGATGCGGCACGACGAGCGAGTGGTAACCGGGCGCGCCGAGCTTCGCGGCCGCGGAGGCGATCGTGACCTGGAACGGCTCGGTGATCAGCACCGTCGCCGGCGTCCCTTCGCGCTCCAGAAGCACCGCGTCGTGCAGACTGCACGCAGAGCAGGCCCCTCAGTCGCCGACACCGGTGATCACGAGGTGCGCACGTGCGGCCATGTCCGTCGCCTGCTCGACCGTGATCGGGTACGCGGCGGAGGGCTTGCGCACCATCACCACGTCGCCATCGCCGACCCGTGCGCGCAGCTCGGCCGCGAGCGCCTCGAGCAGCTCCGCCGCGTGCGGCTTGCCGTTCGAGACGAGTCCGATCACCGGGTGCTCCGGAAGGGCGCCCCGGGGCGCCAGCTCGAGCGCCTCCGGCGGCGGCGCCGGCAGATCGGGACGGAGGACGGTGATCTTCATACGCGCTCCACCGATCGACAGGCGAGACGAGTCACGGCATCAAGCCAATCACAAACGAAACCGAGAAGAAAACGAAACAGCTTCTCCCGCGCGGCAAGGCAGCCCGGATCACGCCTCAGTTCTCCCGCGCGGGATAAGCGGGGACGATGCAGCCGTCGGGCCCGCAGTCGGGGAGCGGCTCGCCGGAGGGTCGGACCCGCCGCGATGCCTGCGCGGCGTGGATCGTGGGTGCCCAGCCAGGCGCCATCGCCGACCAGCCGGCGCCCTCGCCGCCCGCGGTGACGAGGACGATGTCACGCGGCGACGCGATCCCGCGGATCTTCCCGTCGGGGCCCGGGCTCATGTCGTGCTGCGCTCCGACCTCGAGCAGGACACCCGCGTCCTCGAGCTCCCGCGGCGTGACGCGGCTCTGTTCGTAGAGGAACTCGCAGACGCGCTCCTGCGTCCACCCCTGCTCGATGCAGAACCGCGCGTGCTCCGGCCCGAGGATCATCAACGCCTGCCCGCCCTTGCCGGTGTGGAAGCTGAACGGCGTCTTCAGCGAGGTCGCGAATGTCCGCAGGATCCCCTCGGCGTCCGCGTTCAGCTGCTGTGCGAGCTGACGCACACCCTCGACAGGGATCACTGTCACGGTCGTGTCCTGCGGCCCGTAGCCGAGCCGCTCGTGCAGCGGGCGCCATGGCGCGGGTGGCGGATCCTCGGCGAAGCAGAACGTGATCTTGCCCTGGTGGCCGAACGAGGAGGCGTCGAGCTCGCCGGTCTTCGCTCCGAAGACGTTGCAGCACGCGAGCCGGACGGCGCGCCCGATCGTCGCGTTCGCCCGGTTGCCCGAGCCGAGGCAGTTGTGCCGTGCGTTCATCCCGATCTCCTGCGCGATCGGGCCGCTGACGACCACTGCGATGGCGGCGCCGCCGGTGCTCGTGAGGACGGTGTTGAGGTTGAACGCCTGGTCGAAGCAGGACTCGAGCGCGGCGACGACCACCGGGAAGTACTCCGGCTTGCACCCGGCCATGACCGCGTTGACCGCTGCCTTCTCCATCGAGATCCCGCGACGCCGCGCGGGAATCATCCCGATCAGGAGCTCCGGGTCGTCGCAGCCAACGACATCGAGCAGCGCCTGCACCCGCTCGGGCGTCGGCGGCACGATCGGCAGCCCGTCCGTCCAGCCGCGCTCGAAGAACTGCTCCTGGACGTCTTGCTCCTCGAGGAGGAGCGTGTCGTCGGTGACTGCCATGGGGTCTACTTGTACATGCCGGTACGCAGAAGCGCGAGCTCGTGCTCGAGCTGCCAGGACAGGAACCGGCGGAGCTGGGCGGCGACATCCTCGGAGCCGTCCTCGGCGAGCTCGCCGAGCGCCTCCCGATGACGGTCACGCAGCTCGACGAGCGCAGCGGTCTCGAGTGGCAGCCGCTCGTCGAGCACCGGAACTCGAGACGGCGCGGCCGCGAGCACCTGGCGTATCCGCTCGATCTCCTCGCGTAGATGGTCGGCGCGCCACTCGACGCGCGTCGCGACGTTGCCGACCAGCTCGATCGCCGCCGCCACCTGCGCACGCGCATACGGATCCTCGACCTCGGGCAGCACCGCCTCGCGCAGCGATGTCGCCATCCCCTCGAAGATCCGCTCGAGTGAGTTCTGCATCACATCCCGGGGCCGTGCCGCCGCGCCATCTTCTTGTACTCGGGGCGGTGAAGATACTCGAGCCCGATCGTGCGCTCGACGATCTCATCGGGCATGTCGGCCCAGACGCCGAGCTCCTCGAGGATCTCGAAGTGCGGCTCGCCGTCGAGGTCGGTGGCAGGGAGCACGGCGTCGCCGGAGCCGTCGTACTCGACGAGCCGATACCGCTTGCGCTCGCAGAGCCGCGCCGGCAGCGTCGCGTCGACGAGCACCCACTCGCCGTCGACGTGCACGCAGTTGAGCCCGTGCCCCTGGAGGATCTGGTGGCCGATGAACTCGACGTAGTGCGGCGGGATCTTGTAGTCGAGCACGTCCTGCGCCACGATCCCGGCCGGGATCCCGCGGGCCCGGAGCAGCGACGCGAGGAGCACCGCCTTCTGCTGGCAGAAGCCGTAGCCGCGCTCGAGCGTGCCCGTCGCCCTCCAGTCGTCGCGCGCGTGCACCTCCGGCGACATCTCGTACTTGACCTCGTCCCGCACCCACTCGAACAGGCGCCGAAGCGTCTCCGCTCCCGTCGAGTCACCGGCAACACCACCGGCCGTCGCACGGATACGCGGATCGTCCGCCTCGATCACGTCCGTCGCGCCGAGCGCCTGATCAGGGTCGAGAAACGACATGCGCGTCATCCCGACACCCTATTCATCTCCATATCTCTAACCAGAATTCCGTCTCAGCGGAATTCCCGGAGGCGCGCGCCGGTCGGGTCGACCTCCTCGCGGAGGATGCGAAGCTCCTCGGCCGTCGGCAGCGGCGTCGTGGGGATGGCGCCGGCGGGGACGATCACCTCGAACCCCGTCGCCTCCTGCACCTGCTCCGCGGTGGCGCCGGGGTGGAGGCTGCGGATCCGCATCCGCTTCGACTCTGGCTCGAAGTCGAACACGCACATGTTGGTGACGCAGAGCTGCGGGCCGCCGGGAAGGCCGAGCGAAGCGCGATGGTTGCCGCCGTCGCCCCAGCCGATCCCCGAGCGGAAGTCGAGCTTCTCCACGAACGTGCGCGGGTCGTGCGTCGTCGACCAGAGGTAGATGTTCGGGATCTGGCAGGAGAGGTCGGCCATGCCGCCACCTCCCGGGAGCCGAACCTTCGGCGCGTCGAACGGACCGATCACCGTGTTGTTGACGTTGCCGTAGGCGTCCATCTGAGCGCCGCGGAACGCGAAGGTGTTGTACTTGCGGTTTTGCGCGTACGACCAGAAGTCGTAGGGCGAGTTGGCGAGCATCGTGGCGCCGTCCCAGAGTGCATCGGACAGCGTCGACTCCGGAATCGCCTTCGGGTTCGCGTCGATCGCGATCGAGCTCGCCGCCCACACCAGGTCGGGCGCATGCGTCTTGCGGGCCAGCAGGTAGGCGCAGACGGGCACGAAGGAGACGGCGCCGTTGAACGCCGAGGTCTCGTTCGTGAACTCGCGCGCGAGCGTCACCACCATCAGCTCGTCGATCGTGTGCTCGGGCGCCGCCATCTACATCGTCCTCCGGGCGATCCTGAGCAGCGTCTTCGCGCCGCCGTTGGCGTCGAGGTAGCGACCGTGCGTCTCAGGGCCGCTGATCCGCTCGGCGTAGAAGGCCTCGGCCGCCTCCGGATCGGTGTGGGCCTTCACGTACGAGCGGAAGAAGTCGCCGTCGTACCCGTAGGTCGGGAAGTTCGAGGTCGGATGCGCGCCCCAGGGCGCCTCGACCACGGTGTCGACCGTGAACCGCGGGTACGTCGTACGGTGCGGGGCCGCCACGAAGCTCGCCTCGGGCGCGATCCGCTCGACCGTGACGATCGTCTTCGCGGCCGCCTTCACGACCTCGGAGTCCATCCAGACGAGCTTCGGGTCGACACGGACGTTGCCGCGTGAGTCGGCCTCCTGCGCGTGGACGATCGCGTAGTCGAGCGGCAGAGGCGTGCAGGCGACAAAGGCCTTGCCCGACTCGGGGTCGCGCATCTCGCGCGTCGTCTCGGGGTGGAGGCCGATCATGTCGGTGCCGAGCCCGGCGAGGGTCGGCATGTACGGCACGTGGTAGGCGGCGGCCTGCAGGCGGAGGATCAGCGTGTGCTCGGAGTACTCCTCCATGGTGATCTGGCCGGACTGCACGGCGGCGCGGAACCGCGGTGCGAGGCCGAACCCCTCGAGGGAGAGGAGCCCGGAGATGACCGACTTCACGCAGCCCGCCTGCACGAGCCACTCGACCGGCATCCCGGCGACGATCGCGACGACGGTCAGATCCTTGACCTTCCGCTTCGCGAGCGCGCGGACGAAGGCCATCGGGGCGGCGTTCATCGAGAGCCCGCCGATCCCGATCGTGGCGCCGTCGGGGATCTGCGCCGCGGCCTCCTCGAGCGTGCGGATCTTGTTCGCGGCCTCGGCCATGGAAGCCCGGAATCTACCGGACGGTTGATTGCTCTGCGCTGGATGCGGTGGTTGCTTCCGCCCCCGTCTGGCTTCACGATGTCCCACGCCACGGCCGGTCCGGCAACCGGAGGAACCGTCTGGCTGAAGCCAGACGGGGGACGTCCGTGGCTCCGCGACCGTGTCGTCACGGAAACGACTGGGGGCGGCACTGGCCGCCCCCAGCGTGTCACGCGAAACGGTCTCGGCTACTTCCCGGACTTCTTCCCGCAGGTGCCGGGCGCCGCCTGGCTGTTGGTGATGCTCTTCTGCCACTGCGCGAACGTGCCGACCGGCAGGAGTGCCTTCTTACTCCAGTTGTAGAACACCGGTCGTACGCCCTGCACGGCCATGTGGCACTTCCCGGTCATCGTGATGTTCGGCGAGAGGCCACCGGTGTCGAGGTTCTTGATCGACTCGAGGCCGGCTTTCACCGAGGCGGGCGTGACGTCGCCCTTGATGCTCTTGAGCGCCTCGACGATGATCATCCCGTTCACCCAGCCGAGCGAGTAGTTGGCCTGCTCGAGCTGCTCGGCGGGGACGCCATACTTCTGGCCCGTGGTGAAGGCGAGCTTGCCCTTGTCCGAGAGCTTGGAGTACGTCGACACCGTGTAGCAGTTGACGGGCACGAAGTTCTTCGCAGCCTCGTACGGAGCGGTCGTGAACGCGAGGTTCTGGCCGACGCCGTAGGAGCCCGAGATCGGGACGTCGATGCCGAACTTCGCGATCGAGCGGAGCATCGCGATGCCGCCGGCGACGCCGTGGTGCATGAGGATCATCGAGACCTTCTCGTTCTGGAAGGTCTGCATCTGCACGTCGGCGCTGACGACCGCGGAGGGAAGAGTCACGGTGACCGGGATGCCGCCCTTGGCCGAGACCGTCTGCTTGAGCGCCTCGATCCACTCCTGGCCCGAGGCGACCTCGATGCCCGCGATGCCGACCTTGACGCCCTTCAGGTCCTTGATCTTCGCCCGCGCCATCGTGTAGGCGAGCGCCACGTCGGCCTGGTC